>JBCCKB010000104.1:0-9907 GCA_039027595.1 Pseudomonadota bacterium
GACGCATCCGGCGTTGGCCCTATCCGATGGCGTCCGCCCAATCTGCAAGGCCACGCCGCCCTGCGTCGGTGAGGCCGTAAATCCCACGGTCGATCCTCTCGAACCACCCATAATGGTTTGCCGCCATGATCCGGGTCGCCTCCCGAACCCCGGTGGCGCGGGCCACGAGCGCGCCTTTCTCGGGGCCTGTCTCCGCAAGGTAGGCCGCGCAGCGAACGGCCTCCTGCCGGTAGCCCGTCACCAGCCCATGCCGGGTCGCCCCACCGTCATTGGGGTCCCCCTCGAGCCGCGCGAAGGCTTTCAGAAGCCGACCCGCCTGGGCAGGCGATTTTCGCGGCCGGTACGACCCCGGGTCGCAGCGGATCTCTGGCACCCCGCCCGACACGGTAATAAGCCCCAACCCCAGCCTGCGGCACAATGTGAGGTTCTCGCGCATACTCCGGCGTGCCGACGGGCCCTTGGGCCTCGGAACCGCGATGTAGACACGCTCCGTCGTCCGAAGCCGCGCCACCGCCTGATGATAAAGCGCAAGCGAAAAGCCCGTCTTCAACTCGACGATCACGGGTGGTTCCACCCCCCGCACCGCCACCACATCCGCCGACCCCACCTCGCCTTTCACCGTGTATCCCTGCGCTTCCAAGAGCGCCTTCACCGGTTGATAGAGATCCGTTTCCTTCATCGGGCGCCCTGCCGTACCTGGCCAACCATGCGGTTGCCCGTCGTGATCCGAACCCAACCGTCACGCGGGAGCAATCACGGGCATTATCTCTCTCTTAAGTGTCGACAGCTAGACGTCATGCGAACCCGTCCCTCGGAAATCTCAAGGCCGCGAGAATGCCCGCCCGTAAGCCAGCCGACACCTTGTCGCTCTACGCCGAACTCGTGGTCGACCATGCGACCGACTGTATCGTCATCACCGATACGTCGGGACGGTTCGAATGGGTCAACAAGGCCTTTTGGAGCTTAACCGGGTACACCCTCGACGAGGTAATGGGCAAGACGCCGGGCCAGGTCCTCCAGGGGCCGGACACCGATCCCGCGATCGTCTCGAAAATCAGCGAGGCCGTCAGAACCCGCAGCCCGATTCGAACCGAGATCTACAACTACAACAAGTCCGGTGACGGCTATTGGATCGAACTCTCGATCACCCCAATTTTCGACGCCAGCGGCAAACACACGCATTTCATGGCCGTCCAGCGCGATATCACGCGCCGCCGCGCGCTCGAGGCGGAAGCCGACGACATGCGCGCCGCCGAGGAGCTTCGAAAAGCGGAGCGGCGGCTCCTAAATGACACCGCCGAATGGTTGTACTCCGCGAAATCCCTCGACGAACTCCTCGCGGTGGTGCGCCGCTCGGTAGAGGTGCTGATGCCCGAGACCACCGGCAGCCTCTACATTTACGCAAACTCCCGAGACACGCTCGACCGCGCGGTCTCTTGGGGGGAGGAAGCCGGCTATGAGCACTTCACCCCCGACGAATGCTGGGCGCTCCGGCGCGGCCGCCCCTATTTCTACGGCCAAGGGACGCTGGAGTTCTGTTGCAGCCATGTGGACAACCCCGATGCGCACTATTTCTGCCTCCCCATCGTGGCCCATGGCGATACGATTGGCCTCTTCCACGTCCTGCTCGACGACGCCAACCCGGTGGGCGCGGGCGACCTCCTGACGCAACGCTGGGATGTCGCGATCGCTCTCAGCGAGCAGATTTCGCTTGCCATCGCCAATGTGCGCCTCCGCGAGGAACTCCGGGAACAGTCGGTACGCGACGCGCTCACTGGGCTCTGGAACCGGCGCTGGTTCCTTGAGACCGCAAACCGGACCCTCGCGCGCGCCATCCGGACCGGTTCCGACTTCGCCCTTCTGTCGCTCGACATCGATCACTTCAAGAATTTCAACGACCACTACGGACATGACATCGGCGATCTTGTCCTGCGCGAGGTCGGAGCCCTGATGTACGAGGTCTTCACGGGTGACATGTCGCCCTGCCGGGTGGGCGGCGAGGAATTCGTGGTGATCTGTGACAACCTGACCCGCGATGACATCATGTTCGTTGCCGAGCAGTTCCGCGAGTCGCTCCGCGAGATCAAGCTCAGCGGCCAGGGCGTCACACTGCCGCCGATTACAGTCTCGCAGGGCCTGGCCATGTCCGGAGAGAGCCTGACAAGCGCGCTCGACGTGCTCAAGGCGGCCGATAACGCGCTTTACGCGGCCAAGGCGGCGGGCCGGGACTGTATCCGCGATGCGGCGAAACTCAACGCCGAGGAGGCGCATCTGTCTCCTAGCAAGAAACGCCCGGCATGAGGCCCTTAACTTCCGTTTCGGCCCCTCCTATAAGGCGCGCAAACGCCGCATCAGACCAGGGCCGATCCCATGACAACGCTCGTCTTCGGACATAAATCCCCCGACACCGATTCCACCGGCAGCCCGATCATCTGGGCGTGGTATCTCAGCGAGATCGAAGGGCGCCCGGCCGAGGCCAGGCTTCTCGGAGAGCCCAATACCGAGGCGGCGTTCGTGCTCGAGCGCTGGGGCCTCCAGAAACCCCAGATCATCGATAGCGTTGCCGCCGACACGCCCGTTGTCATCGTCGACACCAACAACCCCGCCGAGCTTCCCGGCGCGATCAACGAGGCCGATATCCAAGGGATCATCGACCACCACAAGCTCGTCGGCGGCCTCGAGACCAAGGGCCCGATCGACATCACAATCCGCCCCTTGGCCTGCACCGCCACTATCCTCCACGACCTAATCGGCGACGAACTGGCAAAGGCACCCGAGGCCGTAAAAGGCGCGATGCTGTCGTGCATCCTGTCGGACACGCTTGAGTTCCGCTCGCCAACAACCACCGACCATGACCGTGCGGTGGCCGAGAAGCTGGCCAATGAATTGGGGGTCTCTATCCCGGACTATGCGGCCGAGTTGTTTGCGGCGAAATCCGATGTCTCGGCCTTCTCGGAAGCAGAGCTCCTTAGGATGGATTCGAAGGAATACGAGGTCGGCGGCAAGGCGTTCCGCGTCTCGGTCCTCGAAACCACCTCACCGGCGAGCGTGCTGTCCAGAAAGGAGGCCCTCATGGCCGCAATGGAGAGCGTCGCCGAGGAGGATGGCGCCGACCAGGTCCTGCTTTTTGTCATCGACATTCTCGACGAGGAGGCAACGCTTCTGGTGCCCAATGCGCTCGTCAAAAGCGTGGCGGAGAAGAGTTTCGGCGCGACCGTGACCGGCGATACCGTGGTGCTGCCCGGAATCATGAGCCGTAAGAAGCAGATCATACCGGTCCTTGCGGCCTGAGCCGGTGGCGGACCCATTCCGCCACCACCCAGGCCTCCGCGACCTCATCGCAGATCCGGAATCCTCTTTCTTTCGCGATTTCACGGCCGAGGATTTCTGCGCGGCGATCGCCAAACGCGGACTGCCCGTGCCCGAAACCACGCCGGATGATGTGCGCGAGGCCGGGCGTAAGGCGCTTTTGTCCGGTTGCGAGGGCGATCTTTGGATCTTCGCCTACGGCTCGCTCATGTGGGACCCCTGCGTGACCTTCGCCGAGGTCCGCCGCGCTCAGGCCGTCGATCACGCGCGAAAATTCATCCTCAAGGATACGCTGGGGGGCCGTGGCACCGCGAATGCCCCTGGTCTGATGGTGGCGCTCGATACCTCGCCAGGCACGATCTGCAATGGGCTCGTGTTCCGCATCGAGGCGGATCTGGTCGAAGTGGAAACGGCGCGCCTTTGGCGCCGCGAACGACTTGTTCCGGCCTATAACGAGGTCTGGGTGAGCGCCGAGACCGCGCAAGGGTTGGTCCGCGCGGCCACCTTCCGCGCCGACCACGGCTCCGCGCTGATCGACACGACCTTGAGTTTCGAAGAAAAGGTCCGATACACCGCCACCGGAAGCGGCTTCCTCGGATCCAGCCTCGACTACATCCGGGGAATATCTAAGCACTTCCGCGAAATGAAAATCGACGACCCGGAAGTGGCCCGGCTCCTCGCGGCAGCCGAGCTCTACCGGGGCGGCTAAGGCGGCGGGCCGTCCGACCTGACCGCCGCGCCAAGGTCATCCGTCCATGCCATCGGCAAGTTTGGCGCGGCCCCGGCCAGCGGCGTTTTTGCGCCCGGTCTGTGGTTTCGCCCGGCCCTTCGCGGCACACCAGCGCAACCAAGGTCAGACAGGTCTCGCGCTTTTGGCGGCGCCAGTGTACGCCCCGTGTACGGGCTGTGTACATGTTGTGCGGGGCCAAGTAGATGGCGGAGGCCCTTAGTCATGACCCGCATAATCACATCGCTAGCCGAGGTTTCCGACCTCTACGACGCGGTCTTCTGCGACCTCTGGGGGTGCCTTCACAACGGGATAACCCCCTTCCCTGACGCCGTTGCCGCGCTCCAGGCATTCCGCGAAAAAGGCGGCATCGTGGTTCTTTTGACGAACGCGCCCAGATCGCGCCACGAGGTCGCAAAGCAGCTTGCCGCCATGCGCCTGGCCGAAACCGCTTGGGACACAATCGCGACGTCCGGGGACAGCGCAAGACTAGCGATGTTTCAAGGAGTTGTGGGCGGAAGGGTCTATTTCATCGGGCAACCTCATGACCTGCCATTCTTCGAACCTTTGCGGCTTATCGAGAATTGTCCAACGATTGAACAAGTACCTCTGGCCGAGGCCGAGGGGATTGTTTGCACGGGCCCCACCGACCCCCACGCCGATCCCGCCGACAACCGGCCGGATTTCCTTTTCGCCAAGCAGAAGGGCCTGAAGCTTCTCTGCGCGAACCCAGACCTCGTCGTCGATAGGGGGGAGACGCGCGAATGGTGCGCCGGAGCCCTTGCCCAGCTGTATACCGAGATGGGAGGAGAGAGCCTCTATTTCGGCAAGCCTCACCCACCGGTCTATGACCTCGCGCGGCGACGCTTGACGGAGCTAGGCAGGGAGATACCCGACTCCCGCATCCTTGCCATCGGCGACGGTATCCTGACCGACATCAAAGGCGCCGTTGGCGAGGACATTGATGCGCTCTTCGTGACAGGCGGGCTAGCGGCCGCTGAGACGAAAACCGATCGTGATCCCGAACCGGACGCGCTTAACGCCTTTCTACAAAGGGAAATGCTGACGCCGACCTACGCGATCGGGCAGCTTCGCTGACGCAGATTCCGCTTGGCTTTTCTGCATTTGAAAAGTAATTTTATTACGAATTTGGGGCTGTGCTAGTTCCAAAGTTGCGAGTGGGATTAAAGCGATGCTGGACAACATGCCCCGCGGCACCATCGTTATCGAGGATCTTGAGATCGGCATGATGCGTGATCTCCACAAGATTGTAACCGACCGGGACATCGAGCTTTTTGCCGAGGTCTCCACCGATCACAATCCGGTTCATCTCGACGACGCCTACGCGCAAGACACAATTTTCCAAGGCCGCATCGCCCATGGCATGCTCACCGCGGGGCTCATCTCGGCGGTGATCGGCGAGCAACTCCCAGGCCACGGCACGGTCTATCTCGGTCAAAGCCTGAAGTTCCTGGCCCCCGTTCGACCCGGCGACAGGGTCCGCGCCGCCGTCACCGTGACGGCCATCGACTACGCGAAACGCCGCGTCACCCTCGACACGGTCTGCGAGGTGGACGGCAAGCCGGTTTTGAAGGGCGAGGCCATGGTGCTCGCCCCCTCCGCCAAGTTCGACTGAACTTCGACCACCTCGGACCGGACGAAACGTCCGCCGACAAGACGTCCGCTAGGGGCTCTAGGCCACCACTTTCAGGTTCGTGACCGCTTAGCATGGGCTACCAGCACGAACCCGGCGAGAGCGCCGCGCATAACCGCACGCCGTGTCGATTTGGTCCCTGAGCTAGGGTCTCAGCCTAGAATGCCGCACGTGCCATGTTGCCTTGCGCTCTCGACATATCTTGCACCACCTCCGGCCCCCAGCTATCGGGAAGCCCATGCGGACCGTCCGGGACCACACTTACGTCAGCGATGAAGACCGGGGGGCGTCGGCCGCCATCGGCAATTTCGACGGGGTACATCTCGGCCATCAGGCAGTTATCGCTCTGGCGCAAAGCAAGGCGCGAGATATGGCGTGCCCATCCGGGGTCGTCACATTCGAGCCCCATCCACGCGAAGTCTTCCAGCCCGGCGCGCCGCCGTTTCGGCTGATGAACGCCAGGGCCCGCGCCCATCGGCTGGAAAAGCTCGGGGTTGAGCGGCTCTACGAGCTGAACTTCAGCACCGTGATGGCTGCGCTTACACCCGAGGCATTCGCCCTCGAGATCCTCAAAGACGGCCTTGGCCTGACCCATGTGGTCGTGGGCAAGGATTTCTGCTTTGGCAAGGGACGCAAGGGCACCGCCCAAGACCTCGCGCGGTTCGGCGCCGACATGGGCTTTGGCGTCACCATCTCGCCGCTTTTGGAAACCGGGGGCATCGAGGTCAGCTCAACCAGAATCCGCGAGGCTCTTACCGAAGGCAGGCCCGAGGACGCCGCTCGGATGCTCGGCCATCGCCACCGAATCGAAGGGACTGTGATCCGCGGGGACCAGCGCGGCCGCGACCTTGGCTACCCGACGGCAAACATGTCGATCGACGGCCTGCATCCGCCTCGCTTCGGCGTCTATGCCGTGGAGGTTGATATCCTCACCGGCCCCCACAAGGGAGAGTACACTGGCGTTGCATCACTTGGCGTGCGGCCGATGTTTGGCGAAAATCGACCCAACTTCGAGACACATATTTTCGATTTCCGAGGCGATCTTTACGGCGCGGACCTTTCGGTCGCGTTGGTGGCATTCCTACGGCCCGAGGCACGCTTCGACAGCGTGGACGCCCTGATCACCCAGATGGACGCCGACAGCGCCCAGGCACGGGAGATCCTTGGATGAGCGGAGGGCCGGCAACAGGCAATACGCTCCCGCCACGCTACTGGGAGTGGATCCCACTGCAAGAGATGACGTCCCACCAGTGGGAGGCACTTTGCGATGGCTGCGGCCGGTGCTGTCTCAACAAGCTTGAGGATGAGGACACCGGAGACGTCTATCTGACCCGCGTCGCTTGCCGCCTGCTTGACGCCGAGAGTTGTCGCTGCGGCCAATACGCGATCCGGAAGACCCTGGTCCCCGAGTGCATTGTCCTCACCCCAAAAACCATCTCGGAAATCGCCTACTGGCTGCCCAGCACATGCGCCTACAAGCGGCTCCATGATGGTCAGAGCTTACCAGACTGGCATCCCTTGATCACCGGCGACCCCGAGAGCGTACACCGTGCCGGCGTCTCGGTCCGAGGCTGGACCATCCCAGAGTTCGAGGTGGACGAGGAGGAGTGGGAACACCACATCATCGCCGAGGGGCCGACATGAACTTCGCCTCCGACAACACCGGTCCTGCTCACCCGCGCATCATCGAGGCCGTGGTCCGCGCCAATGAGGGCTATGCGATGCCCTATGGTGAGGAGGCGGCCATGGCCGCGGTCCGCGACGAGATCCGAGAGATCTTCGAAGCGCCTCAGGCCGAGGTGGCGCTGGTGGCGACGGGTACGGCCGCGAACGGCCTATGCCTCTCGCTTCTGACCAAGCCGTGGGAGGCGGTCTATTGCTCAAGACTTGCGCATATCCACGTCGATGAGTGTGGCGCGCCCGAGTTCTTTTCGGGGGGCGCGAAATTGGTCTTGTTGGAAGAGGCCGATGCGATGGTCGCGCCCGCAACGCTGAACGCAGCGATCAAGGAAGGCTTGCCAAGGGGCGCGCACTACGTGCAACCGGGGTCGGTGTCGCTCACCCAAGTCACCGAACGCGGAACAGTCTATGGCCTCGATGCGCTGACCGCGCTGTCGCGCACGGCCCAAGAGCACAGTTTGCCCGTTCACCTCGATGGAGCGCGCTTCGCAAATGCGCTTGTCGCGTTGGCCTGTTCGCCAGCCGAGATGTCCTGGAAGGCGGGGATCGGAGCCTTGAGCTTTGGCGGAACCAAGAACGGCTGCCTCGGCGTTGAGGCGGTCGTGCTGTTCGACACCGAAAAGGCAGATGAACTGGCCTTTCGGCGCAAGCGCGGCGGACATCTGTTCTCGAAGCATCGGACGCTTTCGGCGCAGATGGCAGCCTATTTGAAGGACGGTCTTTGGCTTGAATTGGCTCGGGCCGCCAATGTCGCCGGCGCGCGATTGGCCAAAGGTCTGTCGGCTAACTCTCAGGCGCGGCTCCACCACCCCGTTGACGCCAACATGCTCTTTGTCGACCTGCCCCGCGCGGCGCATCGCCGTGCAATATCCGCTGGGGCCCAATACTTTCTCACCCTCGAGGACCTGCAAGGAGGTTCGGAAGACGATCCTATCACGGTCAGGCTCGTTACCAATTGGGCCACGACCGACGCCGAGGTCGACCGCTTTCTCGAGCTGGTGGCCTGACTATAGGGGCTAGACGGTCAGCCACTGGACGACAGCGCTCCCGAGGTGCCCAGGATGGTCTAGATCTTTCCGGCTAGATGAAGCTCAAGGTCATCAATCCGGTCCTGCCCCCAGAACCGCTCGTCTGTATCTGTGATCATGAACGGAGCACCGAATACCCCCTTGTCCACCGCGTCTTCGAGGTTCTGCGCATATTCCTCAGCGCCCGCCAACAGCCCCGTATCGGCAAGACCCGGATCAAACCCTGCCTCAGTGAGGCAGGCACGGATCACATCATCCTCTGCGATATCTTTTTCCTCGGACCAGCACGCGCGGCCGATCGCAAGCTTGAGCTTTCCAAGGTCACCCCCTCCCGCCTTCTGAGCAGCGATGAAGGCGTATGACGAGGGGGCGCCGTTCGTCGGCCAATGGGCAGGCGCGAGGTTAATCGGAAGATCCGCTTTCGTTGCTTGGCGTCTGAGTTCTTGCAGCCGGTAGTCCTTCCGATTTTGATGCCGGTCCTTCGGCGGTGTCCCACCGGTGCGCGAAAACAGCCCCATGATATCAAGAGGCTTATAGGACACCGTGGCCCCATACTTCCCGGCAACGTCTTCGAAACGCAGGCCGCCAAGATAGGTAAACGGCGACAAGGTTGAGAAATAGAAGTCAATATGCGCCATTTGGCCCCCCCTTGGGCTTGCAATGTTTGCGCGACCCTAGGCGCGTGATAAGCGGTGTCAACGTCACGATTCCGTCATCTTGCCGGTCTAGCCAGGGACAGCCAGTCATGCCGCAGCATCTTGACCCGAAGCTTATCTCTGGGAATGCGAACCGACCGCTTGCAGAAGGCATTGCCCGGCGGATGTCCATGCATCGCGGTGTGACGGTGGGCCTCATAAATGCCCGGGTGGAACGGTTCAACGATGCCGAAATCTTCGTTGAAGTGTTTGAGAATGTGCGTGGCGAAGACATGTTCATCATCCAGCCCACGTCGAACCCGGCCAATGACAACTTGATGGAGCTCCTGATCATGACCGACGCGCTGCGGCGGTCGTCGGCCAGCAGGATTACAGCGGTTATCCCCTATTTCGGCTATGCCCGACAGGACCGCCGAACCAAGGCGCGCACACCGATCACCGCCAAGATGGTGGCCAACATGATGGTGTCCTCGGGCATTGAGCGTGTGCTGACAATGGATCTCCACGCCGCCCAGATCCAGGGCTTCTTCGACATCCCCGTCGACAACCTCTACGCCTCACCGATATTTGCGCTCGACATTCAAAATCAGTTCAAGGACCTCAAGAAGGTGACCGTTGTCTCTCCGGATGTCGGCGGCGTGGCTCGGGCCCGTGAGCTCGCCCAGCGGATCGGATGTGCCCTCGCGATCGTCGACAAACGCCGGGAACGGCCCGGAGAGGTGGCCGAGATGACCGTGATCGGCCAGGTGAAAGGGCAAACCTGCATCATCGTCGATGACCTTGTGGATACCGCAGGCACGCTCTGCAAAGCCGCCGAGGTGATCAAGGAGAATGGCGCGAAAGAGGTCCATGC
>JBCCKB010000105.1:0-9903 GCA_039027595.1 Pseudomonadota bacterium
CCCCTGGGCAAAATTGAAAATCCGACTGGAGCGGAAAATAAGCACAAAGCCCAGCGCGATGAGCGCGTAGAGAACACCGGAAACGAGACCTTCCCAAAGCACCTGCAACAGGAAATCGGGAGCCGCGAACATATCGGCAAACGGTTGGATGAAGATATTGTGCAGCACGCTCTCAGCCCTCCCCATCCATCACCGGGAAATTGACGAGAGCGCCCTGCGCAACCTTGGTATCGGATGCGGGTAAGCGGGCCTCGGAGCGCGCCAAGGACGCACCGAGTGCGAAGAACACAATCAGAAACACGCTAGCAAGAAAGAAAAGCCGCGCCCGGGTCAATGCGAGACCCCCAAATAGGCGTCGATCACTTCCTCGTTTTTGCGCACCTCATCGGGCGTTCCATCGCCGATCTTTCTCCCGTAATCCATCACGACAACCCGGTCAGAGATATCCATTACCACCCCCATATCGTGCTCTATGAGCGCAATCGTGGTGCCGAATTCATCGTTCACATCAAGGATGAACCGGCTCATGTCCTCTTTTTCCTCGACATTCATTCCAGCCATGGGCTCGTCGAGCAGAAGAAGGGTTGGTTCCGCGGCGAGGGCGCGACCGAGTTCAACCCGTTTTTGCAAGCCGTACGGGAGCTTTCCCACCGGCGTCTTTCTAATGTGCTGGATCTCAAGGAAGTCGATCACCTTCTCGACCTGCTCGCGATGCGTGATTTCCTCCGCCTCGGCACGGCCCCACCATAGCGCCTGGGCGAAGAGCCCGGACGTCATCATGGTGTTGCGGCCCGTCATGATGTTGTCGAGGGTAGACATGCCCTTGAACAGTGCAATGTTCTGAAACGTCCGAGCGACCCCCTGACGGGCAACCTCATAGGGCTTCATCGGTGGACGTTTGGCGCCGCGGTACCAGATTTCTCCATCCTGGGGATGATAAAACCCATTGATGACATTGAGCATCGAGGACTTTCCGGCCCCGTTTGGACCGATAATCGCCAGGATCTCGCCCTCGCGGATCTGAAACGAGATATCCGAGATCGCTGTAACACCTCCAAACTGCAGGGTAATGTGGCGAAGCTCCATGAGGACGTCGCCAAGCTCGCGGCCGCCCTTCCCCGAAAGCTCGGCATCGCTATCGAGCATCTCTGGGCCTCACCTTATCCACAGCTGTGGAAAAGGCTGTGGAGAGTGATCCAAAATTAACCTTTCCATCGTATGAACGATACCAAGGGACAGAGCCCGAGCAACGGCAGTGTCGTTTACCGGACTTTGGGGAGAGCGGACGATGACACGCCGATCCATGGAACTGGATATATTCGAGGAATTGGTCGAGCAGTTGCTTCGTCGACCAACGCCCCTGAGCGACGGACACGTGCCGAAGGGAGCCGACGCCGCCTCGGACGGATCCGCCGCCAAGCCCGGAAGTCTTCGCTAGCAGCCTCATTCCGCTGCCTCTTGGCGCTCAGCACCAACCCCGACGATCTTCGCATCTCGGATCATCAATGTCGCTTTGATCGATCCCTTGCGACCGTCTTCGTAGGTCACCTCGGTTTCGGTGGAGACCGCCTTCGACCCGTCATAAAGCGCGGCGATCAGATCAGCGTATTTATCTTCGATGATCCGTCGGCGTACCTTTCGGGTGCGCGTCAACTCTCCGTCATCAGCGTCCAGCTCCTTATGGAGAACCAGGAAGCGCCGGATCTGGCAACCGGCCAGCATGGCGTCTTCGGCCAGCCCGCGGTTCACGTCTTCGACATGACCTTCGATCGCGTCTAGAACCTCAGGGTGCCCCGCAAGCTCCTGGTAGGAACCGTAGGAGATGTTATTCCGCTCGGCCCAGTTCCCGACCGCGGTTAGGTCAATGTTGATGAATGCCGCGCAGCTCTCTCGATCTGCGCCAAAGACGACTGCTTCTAGGATGTTGGGATAGAACTTAAGCTTGTTCTCGACATACTTGGGCGCGAAAAGGCGTCCATTGGACGTCTTCCCGACATCTTTGGCGCGATCAATGATCCTAAGATGGCCGGTGCTATCTTCGAAGAAACCAGCATCCCCGGTGGCGACCCATCCTTCGGCGTCCTTGGTGGATGCTGTCGCATCTGAGTTCTTGTAATATTCAACAAATGTGCCTGGTGAGCGGTAGTAGACCTCACCCGTCTCACCAACCTTAACCTCCACCCCGGGCGAGGGTACGCCAACCGTATCCGCACGCACTTCACCGTCGGGCTGTTGGGTGATGAACACGCTCGCCTCGGTCTGACCGTAGAGCTGTTTGAGGTTGATGCCCAAGGATCGCCAGAAGTCGAAAATCTCGGGGCCGATCGCTTCACCCGCCGTGTAAGCAACCCGAACACGCGACATGCCCGCACGGTTGCGCACTGGTCCGTACACGCAGATATCGCCGATCCGATAAAGCACCCGATCCCAAAGGCCCACGGGACTGTTATCCATGAGCGCGGGCCCAACACGCTTCGCGAGCGCCATGAAGCGATCAAAGAGCGCTTTCTTGAGCCGACCCGCATCCTCCATCCGGATCAGAAGGATCGTGATCCGCTGCTCGAAATACCTCGGCGGCGCAAAAAAATAAGTGGGCGCGATCTCATGGAGGTTTTCGTACATGGTCTCCGACGATTCAGGGCAGCTTGTGCAGAACCCGCACCAGTAGGCCTGACCAATCGAGAAGATGAAGTCACCCACCCAAGCCATGGGAAGGTAGGCCAGGATGCTCTCCTTGTCGCTCAGCGCGTCAAATTCAGCCGAGGCCCTGGATGTCTCGATGATATTACGGTTTGAAAGCACCACCCCCTTGGGTCGACCTGTCGTTCCGGAGGTGTAAAGCATGACGCATGTGTCGTCGTAGCCGATCGCCCGGGTTCGGCGGCGCAGTTCCGTGTCCAAGCTGTCACGCGCAGCCCGACCCTTCGCCTGCACATCGCCTAGAGCGAAAAGTCGGCTATGGTCATATTTCCGGAGACCGCGCGGATCGAGATATATGATCCGCGAGATTTCAGGAACCCGATCCTGAATCTCCAGAACCTTGTCGACTTGCTCTTGATCCTCGGCGATGACGAAACGCGCTCCGGCGTGATCAAGCACAAAGGCCATCTCCTCGGCCACGGCGTCCTGATAGAGCGGGACAGGGATCGCGCCGCACATTTGCGCAGCGACCATCGACCAATAGAGCGCTGGTCTGTTGGTCCCGATAATTGCCACGTGATCGCCCGTGGCAAGACCCATATCCAGCAAACCAAGCGCCAAGGCCGATATCTCAGCTTCAGTCTCGGCCCAGCTCCAGCTTTGCCAGATTCCGAATTCCTTTTCACGATACGCTGGACGATCGCCAAATGTCTTAGCGTTCCGCACGAGAAGCGCAGGGATCGAGGTCAATTGCTCTCGGTCCGTCTCTGCGACAGTCACCTCCGGTCCTCCCAAATCTGGCCATCCCGGCCAAAGGGCGCTTGTCGCGCCTTCGTTGGGAAACTTTGGCACAGTCCCCGTGGAGGTCAATTGGAGATTTTCGCGCCGGTGCCGCTCCCACTTGACATCGGGGTCTTGGTTGGGCGCTTGATTTTCTTGGCGTTATACGCGTCCAACAGGGTCTCCCAGGCTACGAGGATGCGGGGATGGGCGAAATTGTCTTGGTCAGGCACGGTCAGGCCAACTCGGCAGCGAAAGATGACGAGAGCTATGACCGCCTAAGTGATCTGGGCCGCACGCAGGCAGCTTGGCTGGGCGACTGGCTCCGCGCACAAGGCGCAACTTTTGACCGCGTTCTTTCAGGAAGCCTCCATCGGCACCGCCAGACCGCCGAAGCGATGGGGCAACAAGACGCCGAAATAGATCCACGCCTGAATGAGATGGACTACTTTAACCTCGGAGCGGCGCTCGAAGCGAGGCACGGCATCGAAATGCCCGGGCCGGACGACTTCATGCACCACGCACCCAAGGTCATGGAGGCCTGGCATCGCGCCGAGATCCGGGGCCTCGAGACATTCGCGGAATTCGAAGAGCGCGTGGTGTCGGTCCTGGTCGAAGCTTCCGCTCCCGGTGTACGGGTTCTTTGCGTGACGTCGGGCGGGGTCATTGGGATGTGTGTGCGCCATCTTTTGGACCTCGACCCAACTCGCATGGCGCATGTTCTGCTTCCGATTTTCAACTCATCGCTGCACCGGATTACTGTTGCACCGCATGGCAACTTCCTTGCGGGCTTCAACGCAATCCCGCATCTGGAGCATCCAGAGAGAGCCTATGCACGGACGCACTACTAGTTTGATGTCCTGTGTTTCGGAAGTGGACGAGAACGGGCGATTTAGCAACGTGATCACCAGTCTGTGTGCGAAAACGTCTGCAGTTCTTCGGCCGAACGCCTACTCCAAACTTTGCTTTCTAGGACGACGCGGATCGACAATCTGGCGCGTCAGCCCACAATACGCCGGATCGCGGCCAGCCAGTTTCCATGGCAGATCTTGCCGATCAGATGCGAGCCATACCCTGCCCGGTGCATCGCCTCTTGCAAGGCGCCGAGCCCGGCGACCGAGCCTATCTCCGCAGGCATAATCGCGCCGTCAAAATCCGATCCGAGCGCCACATGGTCCTCTCCCGCCAGGGCCATCATGTGATCGAGGTGGCGCAGCATCCACTCAAATGCGCCCTTGGGCTGCATCGAGCCGTCCGGTCTCAGCATTGCGGTCGCAAAATTGAGACCGACGACACCACCGGTCTCACCGATGACGCGTAGTTGCGCATCCGTTACATTGCGCGAATGCGGTGACACGGCGTGTGCGTTTGAGTGGGTTGCAACCATTGGCAGACCCCGTTCTGCAATCTCATAGAATCCAGCCATGTTGAGGTGACTGGTATCCACAATCATGCCGCGTGCCGCCGCACCGTCGACAAGCCTACGGCCCGCTTCGGTTAGCCCAGATCCAACATCGCCATCGCTTGGAAACCGAAACGGGACGCCATGGGCAAAAATCGTCGGACGGCTCCAAACCGGGCCGAGCGACCTTACTCCCGCTTCGAAAAGCTCATCCAGCCCTTCAAGTTCAGGTCCTATCGCCTCACAACCCTCGAGATGCATCAGTGCGGCGATGCGCTGGTCATCAATGGCGGCCTCGATTTCTCCCGCTGTCCGGCACAAAAGCAGATCGCCGCGCGCCACAAGTTCGTGCATGATGTCGATTTGCGCATCCACAACCGCGCGTGCGCACGTTCGTGACACGGCGGGCGGCAGCGGCACGTTGTAAGGCGGATGGCGCAAGAGGCCCATGTCGAAACGGGTCTCTCCAGAAACGAACAGCGCAAAGAACCCGCCAACAAAGCCGCCCTTCGCGGCGCGCTCTAGGTCGATATGTCCGTCACCGCCCCTGCGAAACCCCTCTATCGCTTTCGGGCCGCCTCGCCAGAGCCTGCTGAGGGCGTCGTTGTGGCCGTCAAAAACGGCGGTGGTGTTCACCTAGTCTTTCCTTGAGTGGCCTTTGGGGTCGCCGGGGTACGTGCCCCTCATTCCGCGGTTAATCACGCCCATTACACCATGCAGATTGCGCGTCCAGACGCATCCTGCGCTCTTTGAGGCATCTATGGCAAATCGATGGGCATCGGCGCGCCAGACTATTTGGGTTGAAAATGTCAGCATGCGCGTCCCCGCATTTCGGCCTGAGAGAACCGCTAATACCCGCGGCAGTTAAGGGCAAGCCCTAGGACACGCGTGAGAAGAGCCGGTAATAGAGCCAATCGGGCAAGAACTGCGACCCGCGAAACAAGAGACTGAAGAGCCAGGGGAAGCTCATTTTGAAGGACGTTCCGTTCATGTGATCGAAAACCGCGCGGGCCGCGTCCTCCGGTGACATGATGAACGGCATCGAGAAATCGTTCTTGTCAGTTAGCCGGGTGCGAATGAAACCGGGATTCACCAGCTGAACTTCTACGCCGGTTTGCCTGAGGTCAGCGTAGAGAGACTCCGCCAGCGCCATGACGCCGGCCTTTGAAGCGCCGTAGCTGATCGCACCCGGCAGGCCACGAAAGCCAGAAAGCGAACCGGTGAGCACCAGATGCCCGCGCCCGCGCTCCACAAAGCCTGGTAACACGCTGCCAACAACGCGCACAGCTCCGGTGAAATTGATGTCCGCCATCGTCTCCGCCTCTTCGGCGCGCCACTGCGTGGCCGCCATGGGCCAGTACACGCCGGCAAGGAAGATCATCCCGTCAAGCTCCCCTGCCTCCTTCGCAGCAGCCTCGACACTCTCCCTGCTCGAGACATCCGCTGGCACAATTTTGGCCTTCCCGGGCAGGATTGCCGCCAACTCTTCCAAACGGTCTCCACTGCGAGCGGTCAGAATAACTTCTGCGCCCGCCGCAGACACCCGTTCGGCAACAGCGCGCCCTAGACCTTCTGATGCTCCGACGATCCAGTACCGTTTGCCGGTCCAGCGCCTCACGCGGCGTCCTTGAGGGCAGCAGTCCCTTCCACGGGACGCATGGTCGCCACTAGCTCAGCTACCTTGATGCCGAACTTGCGGAACTGGCTGCGGTTTATCACAGTGCCGTTTTCGATCAGGTACATCCAGTCGGTTGCGTCAAGGACATGACCGCCCGATGCCTCGGGGAGCTTGATGCGGTAGGTGAGCATGACGCTCGGCCCTGCTTGCTGTCCCCGACCCGTCCCGATGACGTCAGGCGCCTCGGCCTTGATCGCCCCGTCGTTCCCAAGCGTCAGGGTCCACTCCCGGTTCTGTTCGTCGCCAGAATCGTAGCGAAACTTCTCAGTCAAGATGCCGACATTGCCGTCCCAGCGGCCTTCCATTTCGGCGACAAATCGCGACGAAACACGGCCGGTTGGGCCGTATATCACGCCTTCGCAAAGGATCGGCCCGTTGAGGTGTTGGCGCAGATCAAAAGCCGGCCCCGTTGCCTCGTAGTCGCCTGGCGCTTGCGACATAAATGTGGTGTAGCGCGCCCGCGCCCAGGTGGCGGCGGCCACGACAAGCGCTCCGAGCGCGAGCATGACGAATGCTTCCATGACGTCAGTCCTCTTTAAGGGGCGTCGCCGCTAACAGGGCGATTGCCACGAGTTTCAGTATGCACGGCACGAGCGCATAAAGCAGGGTAAGTGTCATAAGCGCCGTGCCGCTGTTTTCTCCACCAGACTGGAAACCAGTTGCGTCCAGCAGGGGAAGTAGTGTGACGGCCGCAAAGGCCAGTGTGAATTTTGAGACAAATGACCACAGTCCAAACGCCTGCCCGGCTTCCGGGGCAATGACAGACATGCGACGCGCGAAGATCGCCGGAAGGAGTGTCATGTCGGCGCCAAGGGCCGCGCCGGAAGCCAGGCAGATGACAGCAAACGCGACGATGTCGCCGTTACCGAGCAAAGCTGCGAAGCCGAATGACACAATCGCCAGACCCATGCCAAAAAGAAGCACACGCTTCGTTCCAACAGCGCGGGCGGCCCGCGCCCATAGTGGTGCCGATAGGGCCGCGGCAAGGAAGAAGAGTAAGAGCAGAGGCCCTTCCCAACCGGGTGCGCCTAACCTGCTCTCAACGAAGAACAAAAAGAGCGTCGAACTCACGGCAACTGGGGTCGCGTTGATCAGTGCGATCAAAAGCAGACGCCGGGTCACGCCGTCGGCTAGAACAGGTCCAAGACCACCCGCCGCCGCTGGACTCACTTTTGAAACGCGCCATTCCTGCCACATGGCCGCGACGGCCAGGACCGCAAGTCCAGCGAACCCCGCCGCGAACAGCGCAAATGGCGCCCCGGTCAACGCCGCAAGCGCGGTCGGAAGCGCCGCCGCCACTGAGATGCCGAGGAGCGAACCCGTTTCGCGCCACGCGGCAAGCCTGACATGGCCGCCAGCACCGATCCGGTCCGCCGCTTCGACACCTTGGGCATAGAATGAAATCGTCAGAAACGAGAACCCCGTGAAGAGGAGCGTGAGGGTAATTGCGAACCACAAAAGCGGCGCAACCGGCGGAGCAACCGCGAACAGTCCAATCATGGCAACAGTCATCACCACGCCCGCCACGAAGACGCAGGAGCGGCGGTAATCGCGTAGACGGGTAGATACCCAGCCAAGAACCGGGTCTTGGACAACGTCGAACAGCCTCAAGCCAAAGAGCACGGCGCCAAGGGCCGCAAGGCTAACCCCGTATTCGTCGACATAGACCTTTGGAGCATGGATGTAGATGGGCAGACCCGCTGACGCGAGCATTGCGGCAAACAGCGCATAGCCGGGGAGGAACGGGCGGCGTTCCGTCATCGCGACACCTCCTGCGTGGGTGGCTCTGGCCGCGCGTGAAATCTTGCACCCTTCCACCAGAGCTTCAGGGCCTGCCAGTGGATCAAGCCCAGCACCCGCCGCGATCCGAGCGGCCGACGCAGACAGGCCCCGAGAATGCCCGCATTGGTGAGCGGCGCGCGTGCGCCCGCAAGTGTCGCCAGGAGGCCATGATTGCCTGCCCGGTAGTCGATCCAGATCGCAATCCGGTCGTCCCTGAAGTCGAAGCGAAAGCTGTAGCCACCGTCTATTTCTTGAAACGGCGATACATGGAAGATCTTCTGCGCGCGGAGCTTGTCGCTACGGGTGATCGGTGCCAGATCGTCGCGGTGGCATAGGTATGAATGCCGGTCTCCGTAGGTGTTGGTCACCTCGGCGATCACGACCCGGAGGGCTTTCTGGCGGTCTTCGATCAGCCAGAAGCTCACCGGATTGAAGACATGGCCCACAACACGGGGCTGGGCGAGAAGCCGGATCGCGCCATCGGCTGCGCAGGCCAAGCCGTTCTCGCGCAGGACCTCGCGGACCCACTGCGTCCCGCGACCCGCACCCGGCGGCCCTCCGTGGTCGCTATCATGCAAGGCTGTGAGACCGGCCCTATTCCGAGAAAACAGGGAGGGGCCCGAGCGTGCGGCCTCGGGCTCGACGAGCACATAGTCAACGCCGTAGCGAAACGCGTTTCGGGTCGCGCCTCTTCGTCCGTGGAAGGTCTCTCCCCTTATGTGCTCGACTGCGCTCATTCCGCCGCAATCGCCCCATTTTGAGCAGCGGTTAGTGCGTTGGCCACGTCGATGGCGCTCGCAAGACCGTCTTCGTGGAAACCGTCACGCATCCAGGCGCCGCAAAACCAGGTATTTTGGGCACCATTCATCGCCCGGATCTCGGCCTGCGCCGAGAGCGCGGCGGCATCATAGACCGGGTGGCTAAAGGTCGCCTCGTCATAGACCAGGTCTTCGCGAATGGTCCGCGTCGGGTTCAGCGTGACGAACATCGGATCGTCCATGGGGATCGGCTGGAGTGAGTTCATCCAGTAGGTAAGTCCAATCCGGTCACCGGCGCCGTCCGAACCCTCCGTATAGACCCAGGATGACCAGCACTGGCGACGCTTGGGCATCATAGCAGGATCGGCATGGAGGATTGCTTGGTTGGGCTGATAGCGAATTGCGCCAAGCCGGGTCTTCTCAAATGGGGTCGGATCCTCGAGCATCGACAGAGTGTCGTCGGAATGGGTTGCGAAGATCACATCGTCGAACATTTCCCAGGCGCCACCCTCGGCGCGAACCTCTACCCCGGCTGAGATTCGACGCACACCGGCGACCCGAGCGCGCCGCCGAATATCGACACCACTTGCGTCTAGGCACGCCGAAAGACGGCTTACGTACACCTCGCTTCCGCCACGTACCGTGTACCACTGATGCTGACCAGTATACCCCATCAACGCGTGGTTCTCGAAAAACCGCAGAAGCGCTTCGGCGGGAAAGTCGAGGATCTTGGTGGTGGGCGTCGACCAAATCGCGCCAGAGAAGGGCGCGAGGTAGTAGGTCCGAAACCAGTCTCCTAAGCCCATCTCACGGGTCAGCTCGCCGATCGACATGGATCGATCGCCCAGCGCGGACCGTGCACC
>JBCCKB010000106.1:0-9714 GCA_039027595.1 Pseudomonadota bacterium
AGAGAACCGGTAGGTCAGGCATCCATGCCAACCTCTTGGCGTTGCTCCCCAAGACCCTCGATCCCGAGCGTCATCACGTCTCCCGGCTTGAGATAGACAGGCGCGGGCTTCATTCCCATCCCCACACCCGGGGGTGTTCCAGTTGAAATCACATCGCCTGGGTGGAGCGTCATTAGCTCCGAGAGATGCGCCACGATTTGAGCCACCGAGAAAATCATCGTCGCCGTGTTGCCGCTCTGGCGCCGTGTGCCGTTAACATCGAGCCACATATCAAGCGACTGGGGATCTGGGACCTCATCGCGGGTCACGAGCCAGGGGCCGGTGGGCCCAAACGTGTCGCACGACTTGCCCTTGGTCCACTGACCCGAGAGCTTGGTCTGAAAGTGGCGCTCGGAAACATCGTTGATCACACAGTAGCCCGCGACATGTGCCAGCGCGTCTTCTTCGGTCACGTATTTCGCATGTCGGCCAATCACCACACCGAGTTCCACCTCCCAGTCCGTGCTGGTAGACCCCCGGGGAATCATCACCGCATCATTTGGCCCGACAACGGCTGAGTTCGCCTTAAAGAACAAGATGGGGTGATCCGGGATTTCGAGGCCCGACTCGGCGGCATGGTCGGAATAGTTCAGCCCGATGCACAGGAACTTCCCAATCGCACCCACGCACGGCCCAAATCGAACCGGTTCTTCGACGGCCGGAAGTCCCGAGACATCCAGATCGCGAAGCCGTGCCAGGCTCTCATCGTCCAGAACATCGCCCGAGATATCGTTCACATGGGCCGTCAGCTCCCGCAGCACTCCGCCACTGTCTATCAGGCCCGGCATCTCGCGGCCGGGTTCCCCATAGCGCACCAATTTCATGTGGCTCTCCCTCGTCGTTTGATCAGTGATTGTCCCTAGGCAGCCCCTTACGGGCGATATCCTGGTAGGCATCCGCACCGCGAAGCGTCATGCCGCGGGCAAACGGCTCGACGCGATCTCGGAAAATTTCTTGCCATGGGGTTTGGCTTTCGGGCGCGAAGGGCCTCTGTCCAATCGCCGCGCGTCGACGGTCAAGCTCGTCATCCGGCACCAGCATATCGGCCCTCCCTTTCGCGAGATCCACGCGGATCCGGTCACCCGTCTGCAGGAGCCCCAATCCCCCACCATCGGCCGCCTCGGGAGACGCATTCAGTATCGAGGGACTACCGGAGGTCCCAGACTGCCGACCATCGCCGATGCACGGCAGCGCATGGATCCCGCGCTTGAGCAGATATGCTGGCGGTCTCATGTTCACCACTTCGGCGCCGCCCGGATACCCAATCGGCCCCGCTCCTCGCATGACGAGAATGGATTTCTCATTTATTCCAAGCTGTTCCTGGTCGATTCTCGCGTGAAAATCCTCAGGGCCATCAAACACAAAAGCAACGCCTTCGAAGGCCATCGGGTCATCTGGATCTGAAAGATACCGGTCCCGGAATTCGCTCCCGATCACCGATGTCTTCATGATTGCACTCTCAAAAAGATTGCCCTTCAGGTTCAAGAAGCCAGCATCCGCCAACATCGGTGAAGAGACGCTCTTGATGACATCCGAATTTCCGGAACGGCTTAGGGTGCAGTTTTCACCCAGCGTTTTCCCGTTCGCAGTGAGCGCGTCCACATGGGGCAACAGACCTCCCGCGATGAGTTCACCCACCACGGCTGGTACCCCTCCTGCGCGGTGGTAATCCTCTCCAAGATATTCACCAGCTGGCTGAAGATTGACCAGTAACGGTATGTTATATCCTATTTTTTGCCAATCTTCATTATCTAAGCCGACGCCCAGGTGACGAGCTACCGCATTCAGATGGATCGGCGCGTTCGTGGATCCGCCGATGGCTGAATTAACCACCACCGCGTTCTCGAACGCGCCACGGGTCATGATGTCCGACGGCTTGAGGTCCTCCTCCACCATGCCCACGATCCGTTTTCCCGTGGCGTAGGCCATTTGTCCGCGTTCGCGGTAGGCCGCGGGGATCGCCGCCGCGCCTGGCAATTGCATTCCCAAGGCTTCGGCGAGCGAATTCATCGTCGTCGCCGTCCCCATGGTGTTGCAGTAGCCCACCGATGGCGTTGAAGACGCCACAAGCTCCATGAACCCGTCATCGTCAATCTCACCCGCAGCATGCATTTCGCGGGCCTTCCAGACAATCGTCCCGGAGCCAGTACGTTGACCCTGGAACCATCCGTTGAGCATCGGCCCGACGGAAAACGCGATCGCGGGGATATTGACCGTGGCCGCAGCCATCAGAAGCGCGGGCGTGGTCTTGTCGCATCCAATCGTGAGGACCACACCATCAATCGGGTAGCCGTAGAGTGTCTCCACCAGGCTGAGATACGCAAGGTTGCGATCAAGGCTCGCGGTCGGGCGTTTGCCGGTCTCCTGTATCGGATGCACCGGGATCTCAAGTGGCGTTCCGCCCGCAGACATGATCCCGTCACGAAGCCGCTTGGCAAGCTCCAGGTGGTGCCGGTTGCACGGGCTCAGGTCGCTGCCGGTCTGAGCAATTCCAATTATCGGCTTATTGCCCTGTAGCTCTTCCCGCGTCAGTCCGTAATTTAGGTAACGCTCCAGGTACAATGCCGTCATTTCCCGATTGCCGGGATTATCAAACCACATGCGGGAGCGTAGTTTTCCTGCCATTTCAGCCCCTTGAGCGCCGCCACCCACGCAATCGCGAAGCCCTCCCTGGCTCGGCGGTTAAAAAGGCCTATCCCATGGTCCAGCGAAATTCTAGGGTCGTTTAGTGGCGCGGGAAAAAGGGGAGGACGCCCATGGGCGACAAGAACGGGCGTCGGGTTTTGATCATTGGGGGCGGTGGCATGGTCGGGCAGAAGCTCGCTCATCGGATCGCGGATCAGGGCCTGACTGGAGCGACCCGGGAGGTGATCCTCTATGACATGGCCTATCCTCAGGACAGTGCTCCTGCCGATCTGAAGCTCACTGGCGATCTTGCGGCACCTGGAGAGGCAGCGCGGATCGCGGGCCTCAAGGCCGACCTGATTTTTCACCTGGCTGCGATTGTCTCGGGTGCGGCAGAGGCGGATTTCGACCTGGGATGGCGGGTCAACGGCCGTGCCTTCTGGGACCTTCTAGATGCAATCCGCGAAGAACACGACCGATCGGGTGGCACCTATGTCCCGAGGGTTGTCTTCACCTCATCAATCGCGGTCTTTGGCGGTCCCTACCCCGACAAGATCCCAGATGATTTCCTGACCGCGCCACAAACCAGTTATGGATCACAGAAAGCCATGGCCGAGCTTCTGCTCGCGGATATGAGCCGGAAAGGCTACATGGATGGCATTTCAATCCGTCTTCCCACAATTTGCGTGCGCCCGGGCAAGCCGAACCTCGCGGCATCATCTTTCTTCTCCGGGATCATTCGCGAACCCCTGAACGGACAGGACGCCGTGCTCCCGGTGCCAGCGAGCGTGCGCCACTGGCACGCCTCTCCGCGAGCCGCCGCTCGCTTCCTGACCCATGCGGCGGAGCTCGATACTCTAGCCTTGGACGGGCGGCGAGCACTTAATCTGCCGGGGCTCAGTTGTACGGTCGAAGAGCAGATCGAGGCGCTTAGGGAGATTGCCGGAGAGGCCGCCGTGGCACGGATCCGCCCGACACCCGACGAGACCATCATGCGGATCGTTCAGGGCTGGCCCCGTGATTTCGCGCCGGAACGCGCGCTCGCCTTGGGCTTTTCCGCCGAGACGAGCTTCCGTCAGATCGTGGAGACCTATATTGCCGATGACCTGGTAAGATCTCAGGACGCTTAGTCCAGCGAGCATCAGGTTAGATTGCGTTCGAGATGCGCGTAAATTGCCTGGCGACAAGCAGACGCATCCCGGGCGAGAGCCGCGTCGAGGATCGCCTGGTGCTCGGAGATGATCCGGCCAAAATGCCCGACTTCAGACCCTTGCTCCAAACTTACGTACTGCTGGCGAAACTGGGCGTAGGTGTTGCGGTACGTCTCTTTCAGGATAGCAGACCCGCACGCGGAAATGAGTGTCTCGTGAAACGCCAGCTCGGCATCAGACCATAGCTCAACATGGGCCGCGACATCGGTTGACCGCGCGATTTCGCGTTCGATGTGACCGAGCCTTGTGTGTGCCGCCGCGATATCCGCCTCCCAAACGACGCCGCCATGCTCCATGGACCTGCTGGCACCCTCTTGCTCCAGCAGGATCCGAAACCGGGTGATATCGCGGCGTCGCTCGGGGGTTGCGGCGCGGGCACGAAATCCGCGCTGGAGTTCGAAATCCACCAGACCCACTTTCGACAAGCGCAAAAGAACGTCCCGGACGGTGTTGGGTGAGCATCCGTACTCGGCTTGTAACGCGCCCGGCTTGAGGCGCTGGCCCGGGGGAAAGGTCGCTGTCATGAGCTTCCGCTCGAGATCCGTGTAGATCTCAGGTGTTTCTGTCCGCAGCGCCATTCCTTGGCCTCCGGCTCAAGAACTAGGCCAAAAATTCTGCACGTTGCAAGGAATTTCAAAATTGTTCCGATTTTCAAGTTTCTATTGGCAGGCTTCGAAGCCGTTGTTAGGCTTCTCCAATGGACGGCCAACAAGACGGTGGGAGCATCGCGGGGGCCCAACCGAATAAGGATGAACCAGGGAGGAAATCCATGACACTCACGAAACTGGCGGTCGCCGCCGGCGTCTCCGCGCTTTTGGCAGGCTCGGCGATGGCGCAGACCACGCTCCGGATCCAGACGCATTACGGCCCCGAAACGCTTTCGGGCAAGAACGCTGCAATGTTCATCGACGACATCCAGACCATGTCGAACGGCGAGATCACCGTCGAGATGTTCTACTCGTCTTCCGTCGTGGCCTCGGCCGAGACCTTCGATGCGGCAGCGACCGGCATCCTCGACTGCGACATGACTGGCGGCGCCTACCAGACCGGCAAGAATCCCGCCTTCCAGTTCGTGGGCGACATTATGGGCGGCTATGACACGCCCTACCAGCAGCTCTCCTGGCTCCTCCTCGGCGGTGGCCTTGAGGACGCGCAAGAGCTCTACAACGCCTATGACATGCACCTTGTGGGCTGGTGGGTCGTTGGTCAGGAATCGTTCTCCTCGACCGCGCCGATCCGGAACGCGGACGACTTCAAGAACTGGAAATTCCGCTCACCCCCTGGGCTTGAGACCATCATCATGGAGAAGATGGGCGCTTCGCCGATCGTGATGGACTTCACCGAGGTCTTCACCGCGCTTGAGACCGGGATCATCGACGGCGCAGACGCCTCGATCCTGGCGAACAACGCGGGCATGGGTCTCTACGACATCGCCAAGCATGCGACCTTCCCGGGCTTCCACTCGATGCCGTCGGACCACCTGGCCTGCAACAAGAGCGTTTGGGACGGCATGCCTGATCACCACAAGCGGATCATGGAAGTCGCCATGGAGAAGCTCGCGCTGCGTCAAGCAATGTCTGGCGACAAGGCCAATATCGAGACCGCCGCCGAGCTCACAGAGCAGGGTGTCACGCTCTATGACTGGTCGGTGGAAGACCGGAACGCGTTCAAGGCGGCCGCGCAAGCCTCCTGGCCCGAGTTCGCCTCGACACCAGAAGCCAAGGCGCTGGTCGACAGCCACCTGGAGTACCTGGGATCCCTCGGCCTCATTTTCGAGTGATCTAAGCCTTAGGCGGCGCCGGTACTCCGGCGCCGCATCCCCCTCCGGCGGGGGTGCATCGCGCCGGACATCACCTGTTCGATCGGAGCCCCGGGGCTCGCGACACCGACAAGAACGGGGACGCGCATGGCCCCGTCGCGAGGAGGGGGACCCATGGAAGACAGCAGCGAGACCGGGACAAGCCCTTTGGAGTGGATCGTCCCGCTCCTGTTCGTGATCTGTGGATCCTGGGTGATCTGGCACCTGCCCGCCTTCACCCTCGACTGGTCGCCGCCCGAGACCGAAAGCGCCTTCGACAGGCTCTCGGCCCAATTCAAACGCAACGATGTGACGCCCGACATGGCCGGCGTCTTCGGCGGGTTCATCGACATGGTCGACTTTGGCTGCTTTGTCGCGATCCCGATCCTCGCGATCCTCGGCATTCTGGTCGTTCGCCGCGCACCCATGGAGCAGTTCGAGTGGAACCTCATGGACCGGATCTCGGTCTTCCTCGGCCGCGTCACGATGATGCTTGTGGCGATCCTCCTTTCGGTCATGCTCTACGAGGTGATCCTGCGCTATGTGTTCGAGGCCCCCACGCTCTGGGCCAACGAGCTGTCGCTCTGGATCGCGGGCTTTGTGTTCCTCTTTGCCGGGCTTTACGCCATGCAGCAGCGGAGCCATATCCGGATCTTCCTTCTCTACGACATCCTGCCCCGCGGCCTTCAGCGCACCTGCGACGTGATCTCGACGGTGTTGATCGGCGGCTTCGTTGTTGGCCTCATTTGGGGTGGCTACGGCGAGGCATCACAGCAGTTTTATCGCTGGGAGACGCTCGGAACAGCGTTTGACCCGCCGATCCCGGCCACGCTCACACCGGCAGTCCTGATCGTCGTCACGCTCGTTTGGTTCCAGGCGATCTCGAACCTCATCCGTGACTGGAACGTCGAGCCCCATATCCACACGGCAGCCGACGACATCGACCAGCGGGAACTCGAAGAACTCAAGCGCAAGATCGGGAGTGATGGCGATGTTTGATATCGGCACGATCTCCCTCATTCTCCTTTTCGCGCTGATCTTCCTTCTGGCGATTGGCATGCCCTTGGGCCTCGCCTCAGCCTTCCTCGCGGTCGCTGTCCTGATCATGCGCTTCGGCCCAGATCTTCTCTTCCGGAACTTCGGCTCCGGGCCCTTGGCGATCCTGTCGAAACGAATATACGACCTGCTGACGGGCTACGTGCTCATATCGATCCCGTTATTCATATTAATGGCGGCCCTCCTGGAGCGCTCCGGGATCGCCAAGGACATGTACAACGCGCTCAGCTTCTGGCTATCGCGCACGCGCGGCGGGATCGCGATCGTCACTTCGATCATGGCCGTGATCATGGCCGCGATGTCGGGGATCATCGGCGGCGAGGTTGTTCTCCTCGGCCTCATCGCGCTCCCGCAGATGCTGCGGCTTGGCTACAACCAAAACCTCGCAATCGGGACGATCTGTGCCTCGGGCAGTCTGGGGACGATGATCCCACCCTCGATCGTGCTCATCATCTATGGGCTCATCACCGAGACCTCGATCAAGTCCCTCTTCACCGCGGCCTTCCTGCCGGGCTTCATGCTTGCCTCATTCATCATTATCTACATCATCCTCCGAACCCAGATCGATCCATCCCAGGCGCCGCTTCCGGAAGAGACGATGCAGCGAAAGCTCGCGAGCCCTGACCTCGACCCCAGCGAACGCGACACCCTTCAGGCCGAGTACGATGACCTGATGTCCCAGCCACGGGGCCTCGAGAAACTGGCCATGTTCGGCGCGTTTCTCACCGTCCTTGTCGCGGGCTTCTCGGCGATCCTCGGTCTCCGCGCGCTGTTCTTCACCGTCACGGGCCAGAACGCCGTCCAGGAAGGCGTCGACCCGATCTTCTGGGGAACGCCGGAATACGTGGCCTGGTTCGCGGGGCTCACCGCACTTGCCGGCGCGCTCATGTTCTTCGGCTTTGGCCGCGCGCGCACCGCAGAGGGCTGGAAGCACGGGAAGGGCCTCGTGCCACCCATCGTGGTGATCGGCGTCGTCCTGGGCTCGATCTATGGCGGCATCACCGGCATCACCGAGGCCGCGGGCATGGGCGCCATCGCGGTCTTCCTGATCGCCGTCTTCCGGGGCGAGGCGTCGTTCGAACTCGTCTGGGAAAGCCTGATGCGCACGCTCAAATCCACGGGCACGATCATCTGGGTCACGATCGGGGCCACGGCACTCGCGGGTGCCTACACCATCGCGGGCGGGCCGACTTATGTGGCGAACCTCATCGTGGGTTCGGACCTGCCGACCATGGGGATCCTTCTCTTCATGATGCTGATCCTCCTCTTCATGGGCGCCTTCATGGACTGGGTGGGGATCGTCCTCCTCATCATCCCCGTTTTCCTGCCCATCGTGCAGCGGCTTCCTCTAGAGGAGATCGGCTATTTCGGCACGCTCGAGCCGCGCTATCTCGCTGTCTGGTTTGGGGTGCTGTTCTGTATGAACATGCAGGTCTCGTTCCTCTCGCCACCCTTCGGACCGGCGGCCTTCTACCTCAAGTCCGTGGCGCCCGCGCATATCTCGCTCACGGATATCTTCCGGGGCTTTCTGCCCTTCATCTGCATCCAGCTCCTGGCACTCTCGGTGTTGCTGCTTTGGCCGCCGATCATCGAAGTCCTCTTGAAATAGGGAGAACACGACATGCTAAGCTCCGATAAAGTGACGGAATTTCGCGAGACGGGCGTCCTGATCGTGGAGGACGTTTTGGGCGGGGACATCCTGGGGCCCGTGCGCGAAGAGTACACCGTGCTTCTTGATGAGTTGATCGAAGGTTGGGGCAACCCGCCGGAAATCCCGGAGGGGTCATTTGAGGAGCGCGCGATTGCGGCGTACCGCGCGGGATACGACTGGTTCCAGCCCATGGATATTGCACTTCCCGGCGAACGGATCACGATCGACACGCCGTTTCATGCAGGCCCCGCCGTGTTTACGATGCTGACAGCCCCGCGCCTCCTCGATCTCATGGAGAGCCTGATTGGCCCTGAGATCACGTCAAACCCGATCCAGCATGTCCGTATCAAACCCCCTGCGTCGGATCTCAGGGATGGTGAGGTGCGGGCACATGTGGGGGGTACGGACTGGCACCAGGATCGCGGCGTTGCGCTTGAAGAGGCGGACACATCGGACGTGATCACCGTATGGGTTGCCGTCACGGACGCGACCCCGGAGAACGGCTGTCTGACTTGCGTGCCAAGGGCCGAGACAATGCTGCCGCATTGCCCAAAGACACAGACCACGATTGCCGATGGTTTCGTCGACGAACGCCGCGCCAAGGCGCTTCCTGTGAAAGCAGGCGGCGTGGTGCTCCTCGACCCCCTCGTCCCCCATGCCGCGCTCCCGAACAAGACGGACGGCATCCGTTGGTCTTTCGATCTTCGCTACAACCCCACGGGGCACCCAACGGGCCGCGCGCATTTCCCAGATTTTGTCGCCCGCTCCCGCAGTTTACCTGACTCCGAGCTGCGAGATTGGCGCGCCTGGCGCCAGATGTGGCTCGACGCTCGGGCGACCTGTGCTAAGAGACCCCATATCGAACTCCACCGCTGGTCCGGCGACAGTCCGGTCTGCGCATGAGTATGGGAACCCATGTCGCGCCTAATTCGAATTGATGCGTCCGACAACGTGGCCACGGCGCGCGTGCCCCTCGAGATCGGTCAAGAGGGCGCCACCGAACTGATCCCGCGCGGTCACAAGGTTGCCGTCACGGCGATTGCGGAAGGGGAACCGATCCTCAAATACGCACAAGTGATTGGTTATGCGGCCCGTGACATACCCTTGGGCGCCCATGTGCACACTCAGAACGTCGCATACCGCAATGTCGACCGCGATTACGCGTTCTCCACGACCCTTCGGCCGGCAGCGGTCGCCCCGATACAAGACAGTTTCATGGGCTATGCCCGTCCGAATGGCCGGTCGGGCACCCGAAACCACATCGCCGTTCTAACATCGGTGAACTGCTCGGCCACAGCTGCGCGCCGGATGGCCGAGCATTTTACTCCTGAGCG
>JBCCKB010000107.1:0-9690 GCA_039027595.1 Pseudomonadota bacterium
CTCGGCGTCGCGACGTGCCGCGCGGCGCGCGACAATCCTGCTTGCCAGGATCGCGGCAGCTTCTGCGAGGGCCATCGCCCCGTCCATCAGCCTCGCGTAGGCCATCACGGACCCCCGTAGAAGGAACCGCCAGAAAGCACGCAGTTCCCTGCGTGTCACACCGAGCACGAAGAGGCCCATTGCGATGGTTGCCGTTCCAAGGAAAACCGACAGCACCTTGAGCCCCAACGTGGCCTTTATCGGCAGAATCCCGAGGAGCGCACCCAGGACCGTATCGCCGAAGAGCCCGCCCAAGCCGAAAGAATGGGTCCACCCCGGCATCGGAACGTGGGTTGAGGCATAAACAGAGGCTAACGCAATGGCGATCGGCGCGAAGATCAGGCGTGTAAATGCCCGATCGGCGCCGTCATGGCAGCAGAACCTCAGCCCCCAGACGAGTCCGAGTATGGACAATCCCCAAGCACCAAACCCTGCAATCACAAAGAGCGGCGAAGCGATCGACGCGCCAAATCGGCCCAACAGGTTTCGAGCCTGCACATCAGTAGCCGAGAGAAACGATGGGTCGTCGGGCGAGTAGGTCCCAAGGATCATCGCAGTCACAACGCCCGCAGCCATCAAGATCAGGCCAATAAGCTCACGTGCGCGCCGCTCCAACTGGGCCTGCGTCTCTCGGTCAAAGAGCGGGTCTCGTGTCCGTGCCTGATACGCCATTCCCGTGCCGTTCCCTTTCTCAACCGTATAGACAGTCTCGCAACGCGATAAGCGCCGCTTCAAATCCGTCCAAGTCGTCATTCACCATGGCCGCGCGCACGTAGCTATGGCCTGGGTTCACGCCATCCGCGTCCCGCGCGAGATACGCGCCGGGTAGGATCTTGACGCCGGTCTCACGCCAAACTTTCACCGTTGCCACCTCGCCGTCCTCGACGGGAAGCCACAGGAAAAACCCCGCTTCGGGAGCCCCGCATCCTTGGATGCCGGACAGGACCCGGTCGGCGATATCGTATTTCGCCGAATACATCGCTCGGCTTTCAATCACATGGGTTTCATCGGACCAAAGTCTTTCAGCGACGCGCTGGAGCGGCAACGGCGGTGGAGCGCCGGCATAGGCCCGAAGCTGACGCATGCGTGCCATCGCGGCGGGACCCGCCGCAACGAAACCCGCGCGTAGCCCCGGCAAACTTGAGCGCTTGGAAAGGGAATGAAAGGCGAGGACGCGCTCGGGATCTGTCCCTCGTTGCGCGGCGACTTCGAGGATGCCAGGCGGGGGAGCGTCGCGGTAGACCTCGCTGTAGCATTCATCTGCGGCGATCCGAAAGTCGTGGCGCTCGGCGAGGTCGAGAAGGTCAGTCAGGTAATCGGAGCCAGCAACTGAACCCTGCGGATTTGCTGGAGAGCAAATGAACGCAAATGCCGTGCGATCCAGGATGGTTTTGGGAAGCGCGGAAAAATCTGGTAGGAACCCGGTTGCCGCCGTGGCGGGGACGTAAACAGGCTCCGCGCCCACCGCAAGCGCGGCAACGGCGTAGACTTGGTAAAACGGGTTGGGAACCAGGACGACCGGCTTTGCTCCCGCCTTGCTCTCGGGGCAAAGTGCGATAACGGAGTTAAAAAGCCCCTCCCGCGTACCGTTTAGGGCGAGGATTCTATCCGCCGCGACTTCGACATTGTAGCGGCGGCCGATCCAGCCGGTGATTGCGGCGTGAAGCTCGGGCGCTCCGTCGTTCGGAGGGTAGTTGCCAAAACCAGCGAGGTGTTCGGAGATGACATCGCCCACCCAATCTGGGAACGGGTGCTTAGGCTCGCCAATCGACATAGCGACCTCGGGCCCTCCGGGCGGGATACCGTCCAGGAGCCGTCTCAGTCGCGGGAACGCGTATTCCGGTAGGTCCGAAAACCGCTCGGGAAAGTTCATCTCTGCCTCAGGTCCGGGATCGTGATGTCCCGTTTCAGCTACAGATAGCCCGACCCCGCGGCCCGGGTCCAGAAAAACCGGGCTCACTTGGGCGGCCAGCGGCTGAGCTTGTGACTTTTAGGACAAAGCCGCCTCGGCAGCAGCACCGATGCGCAAAAGTCGTTCTTCTGAGAACGGCGCGCTTAGGAACATGATCCCGGTCGAGGGGACTCCCGTTGGCAAGGTGAGCCCGGCAAGCCCCATAAGGTTGCCAATTCGAGTATTGCGAAGGGCCAGGAGGTTTTCTTCGGCGAAATAGGCAGTGTCGGAAGTTAGACGCTCGAGGTTTGGCGGCACGATCGGTGCCGTCGGCAGGATGACGGCATCATAGCCGGACGTCGCCGACACCCAACCAGCGCGGTGCTCTTCGAGAGCGTTCCATGCGGCGACATAATCGGCACCGGAATGCGCCTTGCCACCCCTGAACCGTTCGCGCACCAACGCGTACATGAGTTCAGGGTTGGCTTCGATAACGTCCCGCCAAGTCCCATAGGCTTCCGTTGTAAAGAGCACGCCTGAAAGTGCGACAGCTGTCTCGAGCCCCGGAACCGAGCCGTGTACGATCTCTGCGCCGCCCGCCGCGAGCCGCGACACAGCCGCTTCATATCCCTGCCTGGGCGCCATGCGTATGCCATCAAGGGCAACATTCTCGAGAGCTAGGAGTTTCACCCCTCGAAGTGACGCGCCTTTCAGGTCTGCGGGCGGGCTTCCATCCATCGCCGAAAGAAGCAGGCTTGCATCTTCTACTGTCCTGCAAAGCGGGCCCACGGTGTCAAACCGCGCGCACAGCGGTAACACACCCGATCGCGAGAGGCGTCCAGATGTCGTCTTTAGACCTACAAGATCGTTCCAGGCCGCAGGGATCCGAACGGACCCACCCGTGTCGGACCCAATCCCGGCTGCAGCAAGACCAAACGCGACGGATGTCGCCGCCCCTGAAGATGATCCTCCCGAGACGGCATCGGGATCATTGACGCAGGGTGGTGACGCGGTCACCGGGTTGAGACCAAGCCCAGAGAACGCCAGTTCCGTCATGTGCGTCTTGCCCAGACAGACCAGACCGCGTGCCGTTGCGGCTTCGAGAACATCGGCATCGCGCTTCGGGACGCGCCCTTTGAGAAGGGCGGAGCCTGCCTCGGTCAGAACGTTGGCACTATCAAAGAGATCTTTCCACGAGATCGGCACACCGTCGAGTGGATCCAGGCGCATGCCTGATTTGGCGCGCGCCTGCGCAGCAGCAGCCTCCGCACGAGCACGATCTGGCGTTGTACGCGCGTATATGCGTTTGCCCTGAGGGTGTTTGTCGATTGCGTGGAGGTAGGTTTCGGTCAACTCTACGGGATCGATCGACCCTTTCTCAATACCACGGCCAAGGTCGGCTGCCGCCATCGCGAGCCAATCTTCCATCAAATTACTCCGTTACAATGTCCAAAGCGTAACTGTACGTGGCGGCTTGGACAATCCCTGGGCACCAGCCATATATGCACCATGTCGATCAGGTATGATATCGCAATCGCGGGCGGCGGTCTCAATGGCTCCGTACTCGCCCTGGCGCTTGCGTCAGCCGGGTTTCGAACCGCGGTTATTGAACCAAAATCCAAGTCTCGCCTTGCGGACCGCGCATTTGACGGACGGAGTTACGCACTTGCGGCCTCGTCGGTGCGGGTGCGTTTGGCCCTTGGACTCTGGCAAGAGCTTAGCGAGCGCGCCCAGCCCATTCACGATATACGTATCACGGACGGACGCGTCGGAGATCGTCCGTCGCCCTTCGTCTTAGAGTTTGCCCATGGTGAGCTCGACGAAGGTCCCATGGGACATATGGTGGAAGACCGGAACTTGCGCGTTACCCTTGGACGCGCGCTTGCAGACAACGGTCATATCACGGCCTTTCACGGCCAAGGCGTCGCTGATCAGGTGGTAGGGTCAAGTAGCGTCCGTGCGGTTCTCACAGATGGGAGCGAACTTGAGGCGCAATTACTCATAGGTTGTGATGGCCCTACGAGCCCGTCAGCTGCGCGAGCCGGTATCAGGCGCGTGGGGTGGCGTTACGACCAAACCGCCTTGGTGTGCGCGATTTCCCATGAAAAGCCCCATGGCGGATGCGCGCATCAGCATTTCCTCCCTTCAGGCCCCCTTGCGATCCTGCCTTTGCCAGGGGACTGCTCTTCAATCGTTTGGACCGAGCGCAGGGACGCCGCCCATGAAATCGCCCAGCGCGATGAGGCAGGGTATCTTGACGCATTGCGGCCGCGCTTTGGGAGCTTTCTGGGCGATATCAAACTATTGGGTGCGCGGTATTGCTATCCGCTCGAGCTGTCGATCGCCGACCGCATGGTTGCGGCGCGTCTCGCACTAGTTGGTGATGCGGCGCACCGCGTGCACCCGATCGCAGGCCAAGGGCTCAATGCTGGCCTTAAGGATGTGGCCGCCCTGGCCGAGGTCCTCTGCAACGCCCGCAGACGGGGCGAGGATATTGGGTCCAACCAGGTCTTGGCCCGATATCAGCGCTGGCGCCGGTTTGACGTCGCGGCTCTGGCGCTTGCCACGGATGGCTTCAACAGACTGTTTTCAAATGATAACCCAATCACTCGGCTCGGACGGGACTTGGGATTGGGGCTGGTGGGCGCTTTGCCGCATCTTCGACGCGGTCTTATCCGGGAGGCCGCTGGCCTCTCCGGCGACCTGCCAAGGTTAAGTCGCGGCTTGCCGGTGTCGTGAGACCTGACTAATCCTCAAGCCTCCGCGCTTCCGCTACCAGCATGATCGGAATACCGTTGCGGATCGGGAACGCCAGATGTGCGGCCTTTGAGATAAGTTCCTGGGCGGAAGGGTCGTAGCGAAGCGGCGCACGGGTTTCCGGGCAGACCAAAACTTCTAGCATTCGGCCATCGTGGTGAGCGTCGCTCACTGGAGAACGTCTTCGTTCTGCCCGCCCCGAAGCGCAAACTCCAATAGGGTCACCAGCGTTTCGCGCCGGTTGCCGAGGCTTGGCGCCTCGAGGAGCGCCTGCTTTTCCTCTGGCTCAAAGGGACAGAGCATTGATATCGAGTTGATCAGAAGTTCATCCTCCGCATCCTCCAAAGAACTCCAGTCCGTGGAAAGATTTGCTTCAGTGAAATACCGTCCAAGGAGATCGAGGAACCGCGCCCGATCAAAGCCGGGATCCGTTTCCGACTTCCCCCGATCGCGGTCGAAGCTCTCCCATTTCACCCGGCACCTTCGATACGGTTGGAAGCCGTCTTCTTCCTCCTCCACGACGCGGAAGCGAGACACGCCGGAAAGTGTAATCAGGTAGCGCCCATCCTCGGTTTCAGACAACGCGGTAAGCCGTCCGGCGCATCCGATCGCATGGAGCCGCTGCTCCTGGGAGCCAGGCACCTCGCGCGACTGAATCATGCCAATCAACCGGTGATCGGTCTTCATCGCATCGTCGATCATCGCAAGATAGCGCGGCTCAAAGATATGGAGAGGCAGCCGCGCCCTCGGTAGGAGCAGCGCCCCAGACAACGGAAATATCGGTACGATCCCAGGCAGATCTGCTATGCGCTTCATTTTTCATCACATAGCGCCCGCCCCGGTTCAGGCAAATATCATCGACGACAGTCTTCGACGACCAGAGAGCGCAATCTCATCTTGAGGTTGGAGCGAATCGAAGATCTTGAAGAGTTGCTGCTTGGCTGCTTCGTCGTTCCACATACGATCACGCCGGAAAAGTTCGAGAAGTTCTTCGACCGCGCCCTCGACGTCGCCCGCCGCATGGAGTGCCTGGGACAGATCAAAGCGCGCCTCGTGATTTCCAGGCTCGGCCTCCACTACAGCGCGTAACTCGCCAACAGGACCCGCGGACTCGGCCTCCTTGGCGAGGACAAGCTGGGCGCGTGCGGCCTCAATCTCGGGCTTTTCCGCAATTGAGGCTGGCACCTTGGCCAAAAGAAGCGTCGCTTCCTCCATTTGGCCGGAGGCAACGTGCGCCCGGACGAGGCCGCCATAGGCAACCGGGTTCTCTGGCTCTTCGCCAAGGATCGCCGCAAATGTTTGGGCCGCATCATCGAAGGACCCTTGCGCAAGCATCTCTTCGGCGGCCTCAAGGGCTTCGCCAAGACCACCATCTCCAGCCAAACCGGTAAGACGGTCGATGAACGCTTTTATCTCTGAGCCTTGGACGGCGCCCTGAAACCCATCTACAGGCTGACCCTGCCAAAACGCATAAACCGTCGGGATCGACTGGATCCGCAGCTGAGCGGCAATTGCTTGGTTCTCGTCGATATTGACCTTGACCATCCGCACCTTGCCGCGCGCCGCGAGAACGGCTTCTTCCAGCATGGGCCCGAGGGTCTTACATGGGCCGCACCAGGGCGCCCAAAAGTCGACGACGATCGGGACTTCCCGGCTGGCGTCGACAACATCCATCATGAACGTCGACTCGCTTACGTCCTTCACCAGGTCGACGCCGGCATCGGCTTGGGGATTGAGTTCGAGCATGTTCGCGTACCCTCGGATCAGTGCTCCTCTCTATATGTCCTTTCCCTGTCCATTCGCCAAGGGCTCGGAGACAACCCTTGATGGACTCCTTTGGTTGGGGCGGCTGCAGTTACCGCCGGGTCTGGGCGGATGTCTTAACGGCAGACGCCCGCCAAGACCGAAGACACTGCTATGCGCTGCAATCCGTTCTGGGTCCACTTGTCCAGATCGGAGCTGGTTCGGATCCTCTCCTGCGAGAACGTCAGGGATCGCGACGGCGCGTCAAACGTCAAAGGTTGCGAACACCGGTGCGTGGTCCGACGGCTTTTCCCAGCCCCTTGCGGTACGCATGATCCGTGAGCCGTGGGCTGAACCAGCGATGTCCGGCGATGACCAAATATGATCGAGCCTGCGCCCCTTATCGGCGGCGTCCCAGTCTCGCGCACGATACGACCACCATGAATACAGCTGTCCTTCCGGGATATCGGCGCGCGTCACGTCCACCCAGCCTCCTGCCGCCTGGGCCGCGTTGAAGTGGTCAACCTCGATGGGCGTGTGACTGACGACCTTTAGCAGCTGTTTGTGCGACCAGACATCGTCCTCGCGCGGCGCAATATTAAGATCACCCACGAATATAGCACGTTCAGGGCGGCTGTCGCTGAAATGGTCCCGCATGTGGGCAACATAGTCCAGCTTCTGACCGAACTTTTCGTTCTTTTCCCGATCGGGGATGTCGCCACCGGCTGGGACATATACATTGTGAATTGTTATGCCGTTCTCGAGCCGTGCCGCCACATGTCGCGCGTGGCCTAGTCCAGCGAAATCAATTTCCCCGGCGTCGTGGAGAGGTTCCTTCGACAGAATTGCGACTCCATTGTAACCCTTTTGGCCCCGGGCAACCATGTCGCGGTACCCAAGAGCAGCAAAGCTATCCAGCGGAATTTTCTCGACCGGGGACTTGCATTCCTGGAGGCAAAGGACATCCGGCGCCTCCTCCTTCAAGAGCCGCGCCACCAGGACCTCGCGAAGTCGGATGGAATTAATGTTCCAAGTCGCAATTGTGAAGGGCATTTGGGCTCCAGGGATCGAGGCGTCGAAACCCTAGCGGCCCTCTAGTCCGGGCTCAACAGCTTGAGCAACTGCGAGAGTGCGCGGTCGGCGCGGGCGTGACATTCCTCGCGATCAAGGGGACCCATACGGCCGATTACGCGTCGGATCTGTAGATCACCCACGAGAAGTGTCACAAACAAGTCCGCCGCAGACGCGCTCTCGTCAAAGTCAATCTGGCCCGAGGCACGGGCAGCTTCGAGCGATCGCGCGATAAGCGGCATCACCGTGTCGCGGCCATACTCTGCCAGGACACCACCCAGCTCCCCTGTCCTGTCCGCCGCCGCCGCTCGGTTCAGGCTCACTGCGCGCTCTCCCGTCAGCAAAGCCAGGAGTCGGGGCCCAGTCTGTGAGAGAGTGGCAATTGGATCGTGTTCGCCAGCGTCCTCAAGGCTTGCGCGGACCTCCTCTGCATTGCGGACCACCAGCGCACGAAAAAGACCGGCCTTGTCGCCGTACCAGCGATAGAGCGTCTCATGCGATGCGCGTGCCTCGCGCGCGATCTCGGCCATCGTCGCCCCGCCGTAGCCCGCACGCTCCAGCACCCTGTAAGCAGCGGCTTCGATCTGATCGCGGCGTTTAGCCCGCCTCTCGTCTCGCATTGCTCCCTCGCTTGACGAAAACCGTAACCGATGTTACGCCGGAATTTCAAACCGTAACTAGCATTACGCTTATGGAGGGGATATGACCCAAGAACCTGAAGCCCGCGCCGCCCTCGCCGTGCTCGTGGTCTTGCAAACGATTATGCTGACAGCACTTTACTCGGACCTGCCGCCTCACCCTCCCGCGACAACTCCGATCTTCGGGATGGCCCCCTTCTTGGGAATGTCGATCAGCCTAGCTGTGGCAGCCCTCGTCCTCGGATCTGCATCGGGAAAGATCGGTCCAGTGCTTGCGGTGTTGGCCATGCTCGCCGCGCTTGTCTCGTTCGGACCGCAAAAATACGCCGACCCACAATTCCCGCTGATCTGGCCCGCGGTCGTCACCGCACAGGTCACAATCGTTCTTCTGACGGCGTGTCTAGCACGAGATATTCGCGCGCACTGGACACGTTCGCGATAAAAAAAGGCCGGGCACAAGGCCCGGCCAGTCCAACAGGGAGGATGCCACAACATAACCCCGTTGTGGCCAGGGGAACTGTGTCGGCTCAGGAAACGAGCCGGTAACCTCCACTTTCCGTAACAAGAAGGCGCGCATTTGACGGATCCGGTTCGATTTTCTGGCGAAGCCGGTAAATATGTGTCTCCAGAGTGTGCGTGGTCACGCCGGCGTTGTAGCCCCATACCTCGTGCAGCAAGACGTCGCGGGCCACCACGCCCTCGGTGGCGCGGTAAAGGAACTTCAGAATGTTCGTTTCTTTCTCCGTGAGGCGGATCTTTTTGTCCTCCTCTGTGAGGAGCATCTTTTGCGCAGGCTTGAACGTGTATGGCCCAAGCTGAAATACGGCATCCTCGGACTGCTCGTGCTGCCGGAGTTGAGCGCGAACGCGGGCAAGGAGGACCGGCAGCTTGAAGGGCTTTGTCACATAATCGTTTGCCCCGGCGTCGAGGCCCAGGATCGTATCTGCGTCGGTGTCATGTCCGGTGAGCATCAGAATGGGACACTTCACGCCCTGTTTTCGCATCAACCGGCAGAGCTCGCGGCCATCGGTATCTGGCAGCCCAACATCGAGGATTACAAGGTCGTAGATCCCGGCCTTGACCTTCTCCATAGCCTCCGAACCACTCGCAGCCTCGAAGACATCAAAGTCCTCAGTCATTACGAGTTGCTCACCGAGAGCCTCCCGCAGATCATCATCGTCATCAACGAGCAGAATCTTCTTCAGGTTCGCCACTGGCCGTCCCTCCGTTTTACTCGGCTCAATGTGTCCAGCGCGCCGATGCTTGCAAGTTTTGCTGCACCAGGCTCACGCGACCGTGTGAGCTCGTGCGCCACGGGGCGGAAATGTTTCATTTCTTGGCGCCAAAGGTTACATCCGCAAGTGGGGTGTTAGGAGAATACACGTGGGCCTCGGACCGGATCTCGTAGAACAGATGGCGCGCGCACGGGCAGATTTGCGCATCGGTGTGCCCGTGGCGTTCCGTTCCGCAAACGGCGGAGCCGTGGTTGCCGCCGCCGAGACGCTGCGACCCGAGCGCCTCGACGCGCTGCGTCGTCTTGGCCCTCCTGTA
>JBCCKB010000108.1:0-9622 GCA_039027595.1 Pseudomonadota bacterium
CGCGCCATGATGCTCTGTGCGTCGTCCTCGCCTCCAAGCCAGGCGTGGATCCGCTCCAATCCCCTGCCAGAAAGCACATCCTCCACAGCCGCAAAGCCGTGTCCTTTCTCGACGTACCGAGCCAGCTGCAAATCTTCGACAGTTCTGACGGGCAAGGATTCGTGGCCCGCTTCGGACGCCACTACGAGCCGACGCGCGTCGACTTGGTGTACCGGTGCGACGTTGAACCCGGTGCCGACCCCGATGACAAGCATTGACGCGCCCGGCGAAGCTGTCTTGCCCTTGATCACGGACAGAAGGTTCTCCGGCGCGATCCGGCCAATCGCATGACCCTGAGCTTGCAGGTCGTTGAGCACCGCGGCGGATTCGGCGCGCGTGACCCGCGCAAGCGTCGCCTCGTCGATCGTCCAGTCCAGATTTGTAAGTGTTCCGCGCCCGTCGCGCACGGGCCCGGCAATCGCCACGCTCGCGGCATGGCACTCGGCTTGATCCTCGGCCTCCAGAAAGGCCGTCAAAATCTCCTCGAGACCGACATGATCTGCATTGCGGTACCGCCGGATCGTCTCAGACCTGACGTTGCTGCCCTCTGCAAGCGCCACGCGCGTATTCGTGCCACCAATATCGGCGACAAGCGAGTAGGTGCTGGACAGGCGGCGGGCACCCATGGGGCCTCCTCAGCGCTCAAGTGCGTGCTGCAAGCTGTGATAGGATGCTTTCGGGATCCGCTTCAAGCTATCGAAATCCACATGAACGATCCCAAACCGCTTTTCGTATCCCAACGCCCACTCGTAATTATCGAGGAGCGACCAAACGAAATAGCCCATCACCGGGATCGAGCTTTCAATGGCGCTTTCAACCTCCCTTAGATGCGCTTCGAGATACCCAAGGCGGCTCTCGTCGGTGACCTGTCCACGCTCCATGTGATCGGACGCGGCCATGCCGTTCTCCGTCACGTAAAGCGGTAGCCCCTTAGTGTAGGTTTCATGGGTCCAACGGAGGAAGTGGCCCAGCCCCTCGGGATAAATCTCCCAACCCATCGCGGTTTTCGGCAACGGGCCCTCGATTTCTTCGTGTGATGGCCAGGCCGTCTCGCGCGGAGCGATCACCTTGCGTGTGTAGTAGTTTATCCCACACCACTCGAGGGGTGTTTGAATGACCGGAAAGTCGTCCTCCCACCCCTTTGGCAAATGTGGCTCAAGACCTTCCAGGACCTCGGTGGGGTAGCGTCCTTTGAAGACCGCCTCGATGAAGAACCGGTTATAGTAGGCGTCATAGAGCGCCGCCGCCGAACGGGCGGTCTCGCTCGCCCGGGCGGGTTCGGCGAACTCCATGTTAAAGACACAGCCTAGATTTTTGACGCCTTGAGCGCGCATTGCCTGGATTGCATGCCCGTGGGCCACGAGAATGTGGTGCATCGCCCGCGCTGTCGCGCGGATGTCGCGCAGGCCAGGCGCATGCTGGCCCAGGAAATGCGACAGCCAACCCACACACCAGGGCTCGTTGATCGGAGCCACCGACCAGATCCGATCCCCGATCCGGCTCATGATCACCTCCGCAAAGTCAGCGAACCATTTCGGAATATCGCCGTTTCGCCAGCCGCCCAGGTCGGCCAGCAGTTGCGGCAGCTCCCAGTGATAGAGCGTGGCGGCCGGCTTGATGCCGCGTTCCAGCATGCCGTCGACCAGACGGTCATAAAAGTCCAAGCCTTCCGCGTTCACCGCGCCGCGCCCCTCTGGCATCACCCGCGCCCAACTGGTTGAGAACCGGTAGGCGTCGAAATTTCCATCCGCGACGAGATCGAGATCTTCCTCCCAACGGTGGTAGTGGTCGCAGGCCACTCGGCCGTTCTCGGCACGCGCGACGTTGCCCGGGGTCGCGGCGAAACTGTCCCAATGGCAAGGGCCCGCGCCGCCAAACCCATGGCCTTCGATCTGATACGCCGATGTTGCCACGCCGAACACGAACGCATCGGGAAAATTCTTGCGGGAGAGGTGCATCTTAGGCCTCTTTCAGGCGATGTTCCATGTCAGGCGCAGGCCCGGTGGACCCGCCGATCACAAAGTCGGTCTCCAAGAGGATTTGAGGCCGCTTTCGGGGATCGGCGATTTGCTCCATCAGAGCCTCGGCTGCTTGCCGTCCTGCATCCCAGACCGACGAGCGGATCGCGGTGAAGTATGGCTCCTCTCCGCCGTTCCGAAAGTAGGAAAGGACATCATCATGGCTAATGAGGGAGACATCTTTGCCGAGCCTGAGCCCCAGCCCGTCCACCGCGCGTCGCGCGCCGAAGGCGATAATGATCGATGAGCAAAGAAGGGCCGTCGGCGGGTCGGATCGTTCCAGAAGCTCTCTGGCGGCGGTATAGCCGTTCTGCTCCGTCATTTCACTTGATGACATCAGGGTTTCGTCAGGCTCAAGCCCGCGCGCGGCATGGGCCTCAAGAAAACCCGCTCTGCGTCGCTGCGCGAAATCATAGGTCTCCAGCCCGTTCAAGAGGGCGATCCGACGATGTCCCAGATCGGCGAGGAACTCCGTGGCACGTCGAAACGCGCGCAAATTATTGATATCGACCCAGGCGTGATCCGGGTCCGCACCCGTGGCGCGGCCATGGACGACGAACGGGATGCAGATTTCCTTCAAGAGCGCGATTCGAGGATCTTCGGGTCGTGGGGCATGCACGATAAACCCATCCACCGCCCGGCGCCCGGCAAGGTCGCGGGCATGGGTGCCCTGGTCCTGATCGCCCACCACCGAGAGCACCAGATCAAATCCCGCCCGGCTGTAAGTTTCACTGGCACCGGCGATGAAATCGGCGAAAACCGGGTTGACCATCTCATTGCGCGTGGACACCGGAAGGATGTGGCCGATCGCCATCGAACGCCCTGTTGCAAGCGCCTTGGCCCGCGTATTCGGCCGGTATCCGTGCCTGTCAGCGGCGGCGACAACCCTCGCGCGTGTGGTCTCACTAACCTCGGGATATCCATTTAGGGCCCGGCTTACAGTGGTTTGTGAGAGCCCGAGATGGTTGGATAATTCCTTAAGGTTCATGGGATCAGTTTGATCAAAGCGCTTTGGATTTCAATCGCTTTCTCACATGCGCCTTGGTCTAACGCAGAGAAGAGCTTCGATAAACCTTCCGTGGGACTATCGTCAAACCTTTGATATTCCAAAGCGGGATTGACAGGCGGTTTTGAATGGGCGACCTTTTGAAAAATTCAAAGCGCTTTGGCCTTGCGCAGATCCTGCACAGCCACGCATCAAATCGCGCAAAAGCGCGAGAACTGGGAGGACCACCGAAATGAAGACTGTGCTGCCGGGCAGCGCTGCCCTGATTGTCGTCTCCGCGAGCCTTGCGGCGGCCGATGGACATCTTATGGTTGCGCCGGGGGAGGGCGCGTTTGACTGGGCCAGCTACGAGGCCTTCGCGGAAGCCCACGACTATTCCGGCGAGGCGCTGACCATCTTCGGGCCCTGGCTCGCAGGCGAGGGGGAAGCGTTCCAGGATCTCGTCAACTTCTTCAATGAAGCCACCGGCGCTGATGGGACATACACGGGGTCCGACTCTCTTGAGCAGCAAATTGTGATCGACGCCGAAGCAGGCTCGGCGCCCAACCTCGCAGTGTTTCCTCAGCCAGGCCTTGCCGCCAACATGGCGGCGCGAGGCTTCTTGACACCTCTTGCCGAGGGAACCGAGGACTGGATCGTCGAAAACTTCGCCGCCGGCGAGTCGTGGGTCGATCTGGGGACCTATGCCGATGACGCGGGCACGGACCAGCTCTACGGCTTCTTCTTTAACGTGAACGTGAAGTCACTGGTCTGGTACATCCCGGAGAATTTCGAGGATTTCGGCTATGAAGTTCCGGAAACCATGGAGGAATTCACCGCGCTCATGGACCTCATGGTCGAGGACGGTGAAACGCCCCTTTGCGTGGGTCTTGGCTCGGGCGGGGCGACCGGCTGGCCGGCAACCGATTGGGTCGAAGACCTGATGCTCAGGACCCATCCACCCGAGGTTTATGACGCCTGGGTGTCCAACGACATGCCCTTTGATGATCCCAAGGTGATCGAGGTGCTGGATCTTTACGGAAGCCTCACTGGGAATGACGACTACGTGGCCGGCAACGCTGCCGACACCGCGGCGGTCGACTTCCGCGACAGTCCTAAGGGACTTTTCGAGAGCCCTCCGCAGTGCATGATGCACCGCCAGGCCTCGTTCATCCCGGCCTACTTCCCCGAGGGAACAGAGCTTGGCCTTGATGCCGATTTCTTCTATTTCCCGGCCTTCGAGGATAAGGATCTCGGCACCCCGGTTCTGGGCGCGGGGACGCTGTTTGCCATCACCAACCCTTCGGAGGCGGCTGCGGGCTTCATCGAGTTTCTCAAGACGCCCTTTGCACATGAGATCATGATGGCCCGCGACGGCTTCCTGACGCCGTATCTCGCCGCCAATGCGGATCTCTACTCCAACGACACCCAGCGGGGGCAGGGCGAGATTCTCACGAACGCCACGACGTTCCGGTTTGATGGGTCCGATCTCATGCCGGGTGGCGTGGGCGCGGGCACGTTCTGGACCGGCATGGTGGACTATTCCTCGGGCTCGAAGGACGCAGCCACCGTCGCAGCCGAGATCCAGTCCAGCTGGGACGCGTTGAAGTAACGGTGTCGCTCTAACCCGGGGCGCGCTCGGCTCTGCCGCCACGCCCCGGATGCTCCCCATCGTTGGGGCCACTTCTCTGGAGACCGCCCATGAACCCGGCATTGCAGGGGCTTTTGACGATCGTCCTCGGCGTAGGGGGCTGCGTCGGTTACTTCTACTTTTCGAACCAACTCCTCGATAAGGTTCTGTTTCCCGCGCGCGGCGAGAACGCGGGGAGGAACATCAACCGCGCCAACATGATCCGGCCCTGGCTGTTTCTGTTCCCCGCCCTCTTGGTCCTCGGCCTCTATCTCGCGTACCCGGTCGTGGCCACGCTCTGGCTGTCGCTGACGGACCGGGACGCGGGCGATGCCTTCGTTGGCGGTGCCAACTACGCGCAGATGTTCGCCGAGCCGAAGTTCTGGGAAGCCATGCGCAACAATATGCTGTGGCTCGTGATCGTCCCGGCATTCTCCACCGCCTTCGGCCTTTTGGCCGCGCAGCTGACCGACCGGATTTCCTGGGGAAATATCGCCAAGTCGCTGATTTTTATGCCGATGGCGATTTCCTTCGTGGGCGCGGCCGTGATCTGGAAGTTGGTCTATGATGTGCGTCCGGTCGACCAAGAGCAGATCGGGATCCTAAACGCGTTCCTTATGGCGCTGGGCCGCGCCGAGCCGGTCACGTTCCTGACGATCCCGTTTTGGAACAACCTCTTTTTGATGATTGTGCTGATCTGGATCCAGACGGGCTTTGCCATGGTGATCCTCTCGGCGGCGCTTCGGGGGATCCCAGAAGACACCATCGAGGCCGCGATCATCGACGGGGCAGGGCCGTTCCAGATCTTCTTCAAAATCAAGGTCCCGCAGATCATGGGGACGATCGTCGTTGTCTGGACCACGATTACCATCGTCGTCCTCAAGGTCTTTGATATCGTGTTCGCGATGACGAACGGGCAGTGGGAGACGCAAGTCCTCGCCAACTACATGTATGACAAGCTCTTTCGCGCCAATGACTGGGGCGTGGGCTCGGCGTCCGCGATGGTCATCATGGCGCTCGTGACCCCGATCCTCGTCTGGAACGTCATGAATGCTCGAAAGGAGATGCGGTGATGGACAATATCGCCGGTCAGAAGTCCGGGCTTACGTGGGCCGTCCATATCTCAGTGGCGCTTCTCGTCGCACTCTGGCTTTTCCCAACGATCGGGCTCTTGGTGTCGTCTTTCAGGACCGCCGATCAGATTTCCGCCTCGGGCTGGTGGGCCGCGCTCTTTCCCGCCGAGCAGACGCTTCAGTTGCGGACCGCTCCGCCGTCGGAACAGGTCCAAAACGGCGCGGTGTTCGTGATCGAGGGGAATGTATTTACGGCCGAAGGACTGCCCGAGGCGGAGATCTCGGTCTGGGGCACCAGCGCGCGCGATGTTGCGGCCCATAGTCCCGGCGAGACGGTTGAATTGCGTCGCGGCGGCCGGATCACCCTGGAGGCAACGGGGGATTACCGGCTCGAAAGCGAGGAAGAGTTTGAAGGCAGGCGGGGCGCGCGGCTATTTGCGACAATCACCGCACCGCCCGAGTTCACGCTCGACAATTACCGCGAAATCCTTGGGCCCGATAACCGCGAGGGAATGGCCAAGGCCTTTGTCAACACGCTCACTGTGACGATCCCGGCCACGATCATCCCGATCCTTGTTGCCGCTTTCGCGGCCTATGCGCTCGCTTGGATGGATTTTCCCGGCCGTGCGCTTTTGATCGCCGCAATCGTTGGGCTTCTTGTCGTGCCCCTGCAATTGGCGCTGATCCCGCTTCTGAAGCTCCACAACGATATCGGGATCGGCAAGGGCTATATCGGCACCTGGCTCGCGCATACGGGCTTTGGGATGCCGCTCGCGATCTATCTCTTGCGCAATTACATGGTCGGTCTGCCGCGCGACATCATAGAGAACGCCAAGGTCGACGGTGCAACCGACTTCCAGATCTTCGTCAAGATCATTCTCCCCTTGTCGTTCCCCGCGCTCGCGAGCTTCGCGATCTTCCAGTTCCTCTGGACCTGGAACGACCTCCTCGTGGCGCTGGTGTTCCTCATCGACGCCACCGGCGAGACAACCGTGATGACGCGCCAGATCGTCGAACTCCTGGGAACCCGTGGCGGCAACTGGGAGATCCTCGCGACGGCCGCGTTCGTGTCCATCGCCGTGCCACTCCTCGTGTTCTTCCTCATGCAGCGCTACCTGGTGCGCGGCCTTCTCGCAGGATCCGTGAAATGAGCCTTCTAGAACCCGCTGTTCACTCCCAGCCGATCCTTGCCGCCGACCCGGATTGGTGGCGGGGTGCCGTGATCTATCAAATCTATCCACGCAGTTTTCAGGATTCGAACGGGGACGGCATCGGTGACCTGCCGGGCATCATTCAACGGCTCCCGCATGTGGCCTCGCTTGGCGTTGATGCAATCTGGATTTCGCCCTTCTTTCGCTCGCCGATGCTCGATTTCGGCTATGACGTGTCGGACTACCGAGATGTCGACCCGATGTTCGGCACGCTGGCAGACTTTGACGCTCTCATCGTGCGCGCCCATGAGCTGGGTCTGCGCGTCCTGATCGATCTCGTGCTCTCGCACACGTCATCGGAACATCCCTGGTTTGCCGAAAGCCGCGCCAGCCGCGAGAACGCGCGCGCCAATTGGTACGTCTGGGCCGATCCAAAGCCCGACGGGACGCCCCCCAGCAATTGGCTGTCGATCTTCGGCGGGTCCGCCTGGGAATGGGATGGAGAGCGAATGCAGTATTACCTGCACAACTTCCTCGCTGAGCAGCCCGACCTCAACTTTCATGAACCAGCCGTCCAAGACGCTCTTCTCGACATTGCCCGGTTCTGGCTGGAAAGGGGCGTTGACGGCTTTCGTCTGGATACCGTCAATTTTTATTTCCATGATAAGGAGTTACGAGACAATCCCGCGGTTTCGCCCGAGGCTTGGAACGACAATACCGCGCCCGCGGTAAACCCCTATAATTTCCAGGACCACCTCTACGACAAGTCGCAGCCCGAGAACCTTGGCTTTCTGAGACGGCTGCGCGCGCTCATGGACACGTTCCCTAATCGCACGGCGGTCGGAGAAGTCGGCGAAGCGCAGCGGGGCGCTGAGATCCAGGCCGCCTATACCTCCGGCGGCGACACGCTCCATATGTGTTATGATTTCGAGTTTCTGTCGCCCCAGGATGCCACGGGCGCCTTTTTCGCGCGCGTGCTCGACGGTGCCAACACGACGCTTGGCGATGGCTGGGCCTGCTGGGCATTCTCGAACCATGATGTCGTCCGCCACGCGAGCCGCTGGGGGCTTAGGGCGCCGTCGGTTCGCGTGATCGCTGCACTTCTCTTGTCGCTTCGCGGCACGATTTGTCTCTACCAGGGCGAAGAGCTGGGATTGCCCGAGGCCGACGTTGCCTTCGAAGACCTCCAGGACCCCTATGGCAAGCGGTTCTGGCCAAAGTTCAAGGGTCGTGACGGGTGCCGCACGCCCATGCCCTGGGAGCGCGACAACCACAATGGCGGGTTCAGCGAGGGAAGGCCCTGGTTGCCGATCGCGCGCGAACACCTGCAAGACGCGGTGGCGATACAGCATCAGGACACGGGCTCTGCCCTGGGCTTTTACCGTCGGATGATCGGGTTTCGGAAGCGCCACCCTGTTCTTGCCAAGGGCGCGCTCGAAATCACTTCGGCGTCCGAGGGCCACCTGGCGTTTTTGCGGCGAGACGGCGAGGCCTGCATGCTCTGCGCCTTCAATCTGTCGGATGAGGCAATCCGCTTGCCGCTGCCCGAGGGCCACTGGCAACCGGCGGACGGGGCGCCCTTCGCGCGCGACTTCGGGGCCGGCGCGCTGGTACTGCCGCCCCACGAGGCGGCGTTCGGTCTCGATAGCGCAGGGTGCTAACCGCGAAGACCGGCAAGGGAGGGACGCCGTGGCAAATCTGAAACTGACCGAGGTCGGCAAAGCCTATGGCGGCGATGTCGAAGTTCTGAAGAACATCAATCTCGATATCCAAACCGGTGAACTCATTGTCTTTGTCGGCCCCTCGGGCTGCGGGAAATCCACGCTCTTGCGCATGATCGCGGGCCTCGAAAAGATCACATCGGGGTCGCTGGAAATCGACGGGCGCGTGGTGAATGATGTCCCGCCCTCGGAACGGGGCATCGCCATGGTCTTCCAGTCCTACGCGCTCTACCCGCATATGACGGTCTACGACAACATGGCCTTCGCCCTCAGGCTCGCCAAAAAGCCCGAAGCCGAGATCAAATCCGCCGTTGCCGGCGCCGCCGAAAAGCTCCAGCTCACGCAATACCTCGATCGTTTGCCCAAGGCGCTCTCCGGCGGTCAGCGTCAGCGGGTTGCGATCGGCCGTTCGATCGTGCGCGACCCAAAAGTTTATCTTTTTGATGAGCCGCTGTCGAACCTTGACGCCGCCCTCCGCGTCGCGACCCGTATCGAGATCGCGCAACTGAAAGAGGCGATGCCCAGCTCGACGATGATCTATGTCACCCACGATCAGGTGGAAGCCATGACGCTGGCAACGCGGATCGTTGTTTTGGCCAGTAAGGGTGTCGCTCAGGTGGGCGCACCGCTTGAGCTCTACGAGCGACCCAACAGTGAATTCGTGGCCCAGTTCATCGGCTCACCGGCGATGAACCTCATGGACGGCGAGGTGGTGGCCACGGGACGCGAGACACAGGTTCAGATCCGAGGTGAGGGCATCGCCGTGTCACACGTGCCCACCAGCGCCGAGATGATGGGGAAGTCCGTTCGTGTTGGGATCCGGCCCGAGGACTTCGTCGAGACGACCGGTGAGGCGATCTACGAGGGGAAAGTGGACTATGTGGAGGCGCTGGGCGAGCTTACGATCCTCTACTTCAAGACCAAGGGAAGCGCACCGCAGGTCCTGGCAAAGCTTGCCGGGATCCACTCCAATGCCCGCGGCAATGCCGTTCGCCTGACCGCGGA
>JBCCKB010000109.1:0-9611 GCA_039027595.1 Pseudomonadota bacterium
CTCTGGAAGCGTGATCGGCATCGTCAGCTCATTCTTGCGGCTTGGCGGGAGATAAGGACTGATGCCTGCGCCGTCCATAGAAGAGATCCGGCTGGGATTGTTCCGTCGCGACCTTGATGATACAACCTTGGGCTATTCTTGAGCGCGATTTTGGCAAAGACTTTGTTGGGGGGATCATGAGAAGCTCCGGATGTTTATGGTTTTACGCCGTGACCTTCGCACTCACCGCGTGTTCGACAGCCCACGTGACACCAAGAGTCGCGGAATTCGGGGCAACTGTTGAAAGGATCACGTCCGCGGATCAAGGCAACGCAGCTTTCAAGACGCTGGGGCCCCGTGTCGCCGATGCGCGTTTGCGGGATTTTAACAGGGAGGGCGTGCGCTTTGTCACGCCGGGCGTCGGCGATGACCCTATCACAGAAAGCGAGGAAACGGCGATCACGTCATGCGAGTATGTCCGCCCTGATCTGCCCACCAACAAGAACAGGTACTCAGAGCGATTTCGCTCAGGCTGTGCCCTTATTCCCTTGCGTGTTTCGGATGAAGCCGTCGTGGCCAGTGTCTTTGACGGATTTGAGGCGCAAAGCCGCGTCGGGCCAGAAAACGTCGTGCAGACGCAGAACACGACCCTCTTGCGTGAGTTTCTAGGGTTTGAGCTGCGGCGCGAACTCAATGAATATGCCATCGCCCTAAAGGCGCTATCGATGAGTGATCTGCCAAGCGAAATCGGGACCGCAAGTTCTGGAGCATTCGATGCGGTACTTGGTCTGAGGGATGCCGTTGGCATAGCTGCCGATGAAACAGACACACCGCCCCCACCATCCAACGACCGCGTTGCCGCTCAGAAGCTTGTCCCGCGCCTTGCGAATGAACTCGCCGAGGCGGCACGGTTCAAACGGTTACGGGATACTGTTCAATTTGCGGATCCCTTTGTTCAACGAGCCGCACTTCAATTGACAATTCTCACCTACGAGATGGAAGCCGCTAAATTGGAAGGGGCATATCGGCGGTTCGAGAATGAACGGGCGCCCGACGATTGGGGGAGCTTACGGAATCTAAAGGCCACCGAAGCCAGTTGGACCGCACTTGCAAAAGCGGATGATGCAGCCCGTTTTAGGGTCTACGCAGATATTGCCAACACCCACGCCGCGATCCTTCAGAGCCTGAGGAATCCGGCTTCGCTCGCTCAATTAAGCGACGCAAACACGCGGATCTTTGATCTCATTGAAGCCGCAAGGCCCCTGATCGAGGAATAGATCCACCAAAGGAGGTTTAAGGGATGTCCCAAGCTGCGATTCAAGGCCCGGCTTTTGACGATATGCTCAAGACCATTGAGATTTTGCGCGGGCACTACGCGCGTGTTGTGGCCAAGGCAGATACCCTTGCGTTGAGATTGCACGTAAAGGGCAAAATCGATGACTTTAAGAAAGTACGATCGCTACGCAACAAGATGCGTGAAGAGCATGATGCCGCCCTCGACCTTATCGCCGACAAGCTCACGACCCCGGATGAACTCAAAAAGACACGGGCGGCTTTGAACGAAGCCAAGAAAAAGGCCCACAAGTTTGTTAAGAGCCTAAAAAGCAAGGCGCTCACACTGAAAACGCTCGCGGAGGCGTCAGGTTTCTTAACGACACTCGTCAAGCGCCTGGCTGCGATCTTGTAGCCCTTTATGGAAAGGCGCTGGCCACCAACTCGACAAGATCTTCCCCGCTGGTCACACATGAAATATCCGCGGCCCGAACCGAGATGCCCCACTGCTGCGCCATATCCCTGTACCTTGGTTGGCGATGGGCAAGTGCCCGAGCATAGGCCCAGCGCACAAAACTGTCGGGATCCACATCGCTCGCCGCGACCTCTTGGGTCTCAAGGTAGTCATACCATGCGGCGCGCAGAAATTCCGGTTGGTAATACATTGGCTTAGGAGCGCGATCGAAGCGACGGATCAGTGCCTCGGTATGGGCCTCATTGCCTTCAATCCACACAAGGAGCGTGGTTTGGGAAAGGCATTGCAACACGGGATCGAGCGGGTCGGATGGGTCGACGACCTCACAGAGCGACCCCGAACTGTCGCAGACAAAATTCTCGTAGCCATAGAGACGCTTCGCTCTGTCAATGAAGTGCGGCGTGTCAAGCATGGTGTTGATTTCGGCTTGCCGGTGAAGCTCTTGGCGACGCATGTACTCATCAAACTCAAGCCCCCCTCGCTGAGCGTCGCCGGGTTTCCCAAGGTAATTCGAGAGCGGGGCAAGGTTGTCGAAGGTTATATTCGACGCGATGTAAATCGAGTCCGACATGAAGAGCTCTGCAAGCTCCGGCACCTTCATCGCCGCCGCCTTAAAGCTGTCGGTGATGTGTTCCCCCATGTACCTGGTGCCGATCCGGTAGTCCGCGGAGTAATGAAACCACCCGACATCGGCCCTCAGGATGTTCGAGATATGTGTTTTGCCAAGGCCCGACATACCAAAGAGTGTCAGCCGCTTCGAAGTCGCATCGCGCCAAGCGCGCGCCGACGGATAGAGGAGCTGCTTCTGGTCCGGCATCGTAAATCCCTGCTATCGCGGGAACCACGAGGGGACCAGAGGCAATTGAAGAGCCTCGGGCGCGAAGTTGCTCAGTCTGTCAAGTACGGTTTGACAGTCCTAGATCGAGATCACAGCGTTCCCGGCCGTTTAGGGCCGATGCTCCGCCTTGGCCCTCGGAGCCAGAATGCGGCCGTCAAGAACAAGAAGACCAGACGCCAAAATCAAAAATCCCAACAGAGCCCCGGGCGCAAGGTCCTCGTCTAGAACGATCCAACCTAGGACAATCGCGATTGGCGGGATGAGGAGAGTGGAAAGAAGCAGGTTGGCCGCTCCCGCCAGTGCGAGGATCCGGTAGTAAAGAAGGTAGGCAACCGCCGTGCCCAAAACGGCGAAGTATGAAATCGCCATCCAGGTCCGGATGCTCAGGTTTAGGGCAGGGGGGCCTTCTAGGAATAGGGCTCCTGGGAGCATCACAAGAAAAGACCCCGTCAGCATCCCAGCGGCCGCGATCAAGGGGCGAACGGTCGAGAGCTTCGCCCGAGCCCAGACACCTGCGAACGCATAGGACAGCGCACCGGCAAGCACGGCAAGCTGACCCAAAGAACGCAAATCAATCGTCGCGAGTGCGCTCCCGCCGACCGCCAGTGCTACCCCAAGAAAACCCAGTGCGGTTCCCACAGCGCGGCGAGGCGTGATGCGCTCATCGGCAAAGCACAGCGCGGCCACCGGAACGGCAAAGACCGCTGCCGAGGCGTTCAGGATCGACGTTAGGCCAGTTTCGATGTGGAGCTGTCCCCAGGCGATTAGGCTAAACGGGACGACGTTGTTGAGAAGCCCCATAACCAGGAAGGATGCCCATAGCCTGGGACATCTTGGCACCGTTTCTCGCGCTATCCAGACAACGACCCAAAGCAGCATTGCGGCCCATCCCACCCGGTGCACAACGACCCAGGCAACCGGCAACTCGTCGAGCGCGACCCTGATTGCGAGAAAGGATGCGCCCCAGATGAGCGAGAGAAGAAGAAGCGAAATCCAAGCGGCGGACGAGAGCGACTGTTGTGGTGGCATGAGCCCTGCCTACCGCGGAGCCGTGGGACACGCGATCCGGATCTTGCCGGATCAGCCGATCGATCCTGCCTGCGCCTTGGACCTTGCGGCCTAGAGCTTCCAGCCGATCCGGAACCCAATTCCGACGGCCGTCCCATCGTCAAAGTCGGTGGCGAGGACATTCTGCGCGTCGCCTAGCCACGTATAACTGATGCCGCCCGAGATTTTCATCTTGTCGGTCTCATAGGTTGCGCCGAGGTTGATCGCCGTGCGCCCGTCCACCGGCCCCAATGAGGTCAGTTCGGTGTCCGTTTGCGGCTCATAGGTCACGGAAATCGCCCCAGACCAATTCTCATCAAAGCGACGACCAACGCCCAATGTATAGGTCGTCCAGTCTTCTGCGTAGGCCACCAGCGGGCGACCACCTGTCAGCGTGATGTAGTTTGGCGGTGAGATCGCGAACTCCGACCAATCGGCCCAGTGGACCTGTCCGAACAGAAGCGTGTCCTCGGCGATCCCGGACTGCAGATCGAGGGTCAGGGAGTCTGGCGTTTCAAAGACTGTCTGGGTCTCCGCAGGAGTTCCTGCAATGGTCTCGGTCGTATCGAGATCATGTTCAATCTCCGAGCGATAGGTCAGCGCCGCGCGGAAGGCGATGTCGGGGATGGAGTAGGAGGCCCCAAGGGTATAGCCAACTCCGTAATTCGTATCGGATTCAACGTTATAGCTGGATAGAAACGCGACCGATGCCTGTGGGGTGATCGCTTGGATGATCGGACCACCGTAGATCTTCACCTGTGGGGTCACGTCATAGGCGAGGATGCCGTTGAGTGCATAAGAAACAACGTCGGCGTTCGAACCTCCGTAGACGGCGGTGGCGTCCGGAAACGCGGCTGAAGCAGACGGATAAAGCGTATCCGCGCCGAACGGTTGATTGAGGATCAGCGCAAAAGAGAGCCTGTCGTTGATGTCCGCCTTGTAAGCTGCCCCAATAAGCGCGACGCTTTCGAGAAGGTCACCGGTGTTGCCGGATACTGGGGTGCCGGCCCCGGGAAAGCCCGGAGGAATTGTCCCGCCGTCGCCATCGAGTTCCGGAAATGCCAAGGCGCCGGAAATCTCGAGGTAGCTTCCGTCCTCGTAAAGGGGGCCAAAGTTGGTGATCGCGCGCTCGAGGCCACCTGCGAACGCTGAACCGGCGGACAGAACAGTCAGCGCTGTGCCGGCGCAAAGGAATTGTCTCGTCATGGCTCCTCCCAAAGCTCACTCCCCCGGTTGGGCTGGATAACAACCGTACCCGCCCGGGTCCCGTCAATCGCTAACATAACGTAAACTTCCGAGAGTTGCCGCTGCGTCAACCCTGGCGCGCCGCTTTGGCCTCGATCCAGATATTGTAGTAATTTGCCGCGAAGATGACGATGGCACCCGTAATCACCAGGGGGTCAAGCGCCTCTCCGTAGAACGCCGCTCCTATTATGGCCACGATCGGCAATCTCAAAAAATCCATAGGCACAACAATGATGGCAGGGGCCACCGTGAGTGCCTTTGTCAGGCACAGATGCGCCAAGAGGCCCGCGCAACCGATCAAGATCACGAGCGGCCAAGCCGCTCCGGAAGGCACTGCGACATCGCCATCGTATCCCGCCGCGACAATCCCAAAGACAGACTGCATCACCGTCAGCCAGAAGAGAATGCAGGTGACACTGGCCGTCCGCGTGAGGATCTTCGTAAGAATAATGGAGCCCGCGAATGCAATCGCGGAAGACGCGGCGGCGACCACGCCCGAGGTGATCGGAACGGATCCTGGCCGCGCGACAATCAGAATGCCCAGGAAACCCACAGATGCGGCGAGGATCCGCGTCCTCGTGAGTTTCTCACCCAATAGAAACGGCGCAAGAAGCGTCACCCAAAGCGGCGTTGTGAACTCAAGGGCGAAAAGCTGAGCAAAGGGGATGAGGGCGACGGCATAGAACCAGAGGTTTTGGCCGGTGAAATGAAAGAAGTTGCGCGCGGCGTGCAGAGGAAGCCTGTCGGTCGTCACTTCGCGCCAACGCCCCAGAAGGCCCGTTATCACAACAACGATGATGAGACCGATAAACGATCGGTACATCATTATCTCGAAGGTATCGAGTTCACTTGCCATCGCTCGGCCCGCAACAGCCATCGAGGTGAAGGCAGCGATCGCTCCGATCATCCAAAGTGCCGCCGTCAGGGGCTTTGGGGCGCTTGCGCTCATTCCAGCCAAGCCAGAACCCGGTCCTCTGCTGCGCCCGCCATCAGGGTCAGGGATGCCACGACGGCGCGGAAGACGTTGAACGGCCACTTCACGCTCTCCCAAAAGACGTACTCATTGATCTCCGGCGGCCCGGTGTCGGCGGCAACTGGGATGATTTGTTGAAACCCGGCCCAGCTGAAGCTCGCCCAGGCCCGGGGTAAATGATAGCGGCTGGTCACGAGAATGACGGGTAATGAAGGGTCGATCTCTTCAAGCTTGGCCGTGTTCCAGGCGTTTTGAAGAGTGGAATAGGACATGTCGTCTTCGACGATCGCCTCGGACGGAACGCCTAGGCTTTCCGCGAGCCTGCGCATGCCTTGGCTGTCGGGAACCCGCGTCGATGCAATTGTGCCACCCGCGCCCGACATCACAATCAAGGGCGCATGTCCCGCCTTCCACAGCGCCACTCCCCGTTCCACGCGTTCCTTGGTGTCGCCGATCGGGATTGTATCAATAGCACCGGGGCCCGAGAGCACCACAATCGCTGCGGCGTCCGGCATTGGGTCCGGATTTGCATGGAGGTATAGAAAGCCCAGCGTGGCCAGGAATGGCACGGCACAGGCGAGGCTCAAAAGCACGACGAACCACTTCAGCGCACGCATCAAGTCCGCCCATTGAGCAACTCGCGCATGCGGGTCACTCCCATTCGATCGTGCCCGGTGGCTTAGACGTAATGTCGTACGTCACGCGATTGATGCCCTGGACCTCGTTGATGATCCGCGTCGCGGTTTCGCTCAGAAAGTTGTGCGAGAACGGGTAATAGTCCGCCGTCATTCCATCCACGGAAGTTACAGCGCGCAGCGCACAGGCATAATCGTAGGTTCGCCCGTCTCCCATCACGCCAACCGTTCGTACGGGCAGGAGCGCCGCGAAGGCCTGCCAAATCTCATCGTATAGTCCGTGCTGGCGAATTTGGTCGATGTAGATCGCATCGGCTTCGCGCAAGATCTCCAGCTTGGCGCGTGTGATCTCGCCCGGACAGCGGATTGCGAGCCCAGGTCCGGGAAAGGGGTGTCGGCCGATAAATCTCTGAGGCAGACCAAGTTCACGGCCAAGGGCACGCACCTCGTCTTTGAACAGTTCTCGCAAGGGTTCGACGAGCTTCAAACCCATCTTGTCGGGCAGTCCACCGACATTGTGGTGTGACTTAATCGTCGCCGATGGACCGCCGGAAAAACTGACGCTCTCAATGACGTCCGGATAAAGCGTTCCCTGGGCCAGGTAAGAGACACCTTCGAGCGCATCCGCGTGCGTTTGGAACACATCGATGAAGAGCCTTCCAATCGTCTTGCGCTTGGCCTCTGGGTCCGAAATGCCTTCGAGCTCCGTCAGAAAAAGCTGGCTCTCATCGGCATGGATCAAGGGAATATTGTAGGTGTCCCGGAACATCGAGACGACTTCCGCCGCCTCGTTCTTTCGGAGCAGCCCGTGGTCCACAAACACACATGTAAGGTTCTCTCCGATCGCTTCATGGATCAGGACGGCCGCGACTGAACTGTCTACACCGCCAGAGAGCGCGCAAATCACCCGGTCCGATCCCACCTGGGAGCGGATCCTTTCGACGGCTTCTTCCCGGTAGGCGCCCATGGTCCAATCACCACTGAACCCGGCCAATCGGACAAAATTGCGGTAAAGCTGCGCGCCCCTGGGGGTGTGGTGCACTTCGGGGTGAAACTGTACGGCATAAAGCTGACGCGACAGGTCTGCCGTAATCGCATAGGGGGCATTGGGCGAGGTCCCAAAAACTTCAAAGCCGGGCGCCAATTCCGCCACATGATCTCCGTGTGACATCCAGACCTGCTCGTCGCCCTCAACGAACCAGCCTTCAAGCAAATCGAGTGGCGCGGCGGGCGAAACATAAGCGCGACCAAATTCCGCGGTGCCGCCACCTCCGGTGATTTTGCCCCCCTCGACGCGTCCGCCAAGCTGTTGCATCATCACCTGCTGGCCATAGCATATGCCGAGGATCGGCACGCCGGCCTCGAAGACCGAGGCGGGAGGGCGTGGGGCATCCGCATCGACGACGGAAGCCGGGCCACCCGAAAAGATCACCGCCTTGGGCGAAAAGCGCCTCAGAAACGCGTCATCGACCGTTTGATAGGGGTGAATCTCACAATACACGCTGAGCTCACGCAGGCGACGCGCTATGAGTTGGGTGACTTGGGAACCAAAATCTATGATTAGAAGGCGGTCATGCGAGGGTGTCGTCATGGGGCACGGATTAGGGGGCCAGGGCGTCCGGCACAAGGCGTTAGAGCAGCTCGAGCAAGCCTTCGGGCCAAAGTCGGCGGGTGCCCTCACGAAACTCCGCCGCTCGATGCCATTGGGCGAGATCGCGATAGCCGCCATCAACGACGACAAAGCGCTCGGGCCCTGAGATACCGGGCGTGTCTAGCTGAGCTTCGAAAGCAAAAACGATCTCATGGCCAGGCGAACCGTGGTGCTGAAACAGGTTTTCGATCATGCCAAGAAAGCGAACCACCCGCGCTTTTGCATGGAGCTCTTCGTTCAACTCCCGCAAAACAGCTTCGGCGGCGCGCTCTCCGAACTCGATGCCGCCACCAGGAGGGCGCCAACCAGTTATCTCCCCATCGTCTCGGGTCACGGCCGTGGTCAGGATCCGGTCCTCTCGCCAGATCACGGCAACAGCGGTGGCGCGAATATGCGCCCTTGGCCGCCAGACTGTGGTAAGGTCTTCCATGCCTCTCGGTATTTGCCTAACGCCCCCGGCGGGCGCAACCTGCGTGAGAAGCGGCTTTTGAATTCCGGATCTCGCGCTCTCCGCGCCTTGTCGGAGTTCGTTGGCTCGGGCGCCCATCGACCGAGATCCCGTCACTGCGGAAATGTCGCATTCGCCCCTTAAGAGGCGGAAACGTCGCTCGGGTCACTGGCGCGACGCTATATGCACAGGACCCAAAGCGCGGAGGGCGAGATATGACTGACGTTGGGGTACGTCGAAGGACGCGAGGTGGAGGTGGCGCAGCGCGCCGCGCCGAGCGAACCGCGGTCAAGATCGAAGCCGCCAAGTACATTAGCCGCAATATACCCATATTCGATATTCTGAACGATGAGGCGCTGGAGATTATTGAGGCCAACGCCGACACCGTCTTGGAGGAGATCGGCGTCAGCTTCGTGGATAACCCCTCGGCCCTTGCACGCTGGAAGGACGCGGGCGCAATGGTTGACAGCGAGCGGGTGCGGCTTCCAAAGGGGCTCGCTCGGTCTCTTTGCGCCACCGCCCCCAGCACATTCACCCAGCTGGCTCGCAACCCGGAGCGTTCGGTTGAGATCGGCGGCAAAGGCCTGGTGTTGGCGCCCGTATATGGCCCTCCATTCGTACGCGATGTTGCAGGCGGTCGGCGATACGCCACGATGGACGACTTCCGGAACTTTGTGAAACTCGGCTACATGTCGAAATGGCTGCACCATTCCGGCGGGACCGTCTGCGAGCCAACCGACGTTCCCGTAAACAAGCGCCACCTCGACATGCTTTTGGCGCATATGACGCTTTCGGATAAGCCGTTCATGGGCTCGGTCACGGAACCCTCTCGCGCATCCGATTCGGTGGAGATGTCGAAGATCCTCTTCGGCGCAGATGTGGTCGACAAGAACACGGTGATGACCTCGCTCATTAACATCAACTCGCCGTTGACGTTCGACAGCGTCATGATGGGCGCACTGGAGGTCTATGCGAAAAACAATCAGGCCTGCATCGTGTCGCCGTTCATCGTCGGCGGGGCCATGGCGCCGGTATCTGTGGCGGGTAC
>JBCCKB010000110.1:0-9544 GCA_039027595.1 Pseudomonadota bacterium
AAGAACGCGATCCGGCGCTTCGTGTGGGGCATTCAGATTGTAGTCTATCTTCGGCGCCTTTGCGCGCCTGTTCCCTGCCCATTCGCCTGTCAGAATGGTTTTCGCACGAGAACTTCAGGGTTCCGCTCGCAAGAGGCACGTATCCATAATCCAGCCGTGGCGAGCGCGCGCCTCTTGCCGCAGGCTCCTTATGTCGTCTACCAGGCTCTCTCTTGGGCCAGCGCGTATGATCTCGTAGGGAGTTCCGAGATATGCTCCCCACCAGATGTGACAGTGCGGCGGACCTACGTCGAGAAAAGCCGCATCACCATCAAGCATGACGACAACCGATTCAGCACCTTTTGGCCATCCTAAGTTCCGCAGGCGGCGGCCAGTGGTGATCTCAATCGGCCCGCCAATCGTGTTGAGGGGAATTTGATGCGCTGCGGCAAGGGCCTGGATCGCCGTGATCCCGGGGACGACACGTAGGTTAGGACGGGGTGTGAGGCGGTTTGCGATGCGGATCGTGCTGTCGTAGAGCGACGGATCTCCCCAAACAAGAAGTGCCACAGGGCCCTCTACGCGCGCTTTGTCTATCGCGTCGATCCAGCGAGAAGCTATCGCGTCATGCCAAGCATAGACCCGGGCGAGATACGGAATGCTTGGGTCACGCGTAGGATAATCGAAATCGACAATTTTGCCTTGAAAACCGGCAGCCTCTAGGATCTGGTAACGCAGCGTTGCGAGGTTCTCTTTGTCTTCCCCCTTTTTTGGGACCAATACTACGCGCGCTTTTCGGATGGCTTCCCGACCTTCAAGGGTGATGTGCCCAAGAGCGCCGGTGCCAATTCCTATGAGCCAAAGGTCCTCGATCATTTGCATTACTCTATCAGCGCGGTGCAATCACGTCCTGGCGTTTTACGGCGCGGTCTTTGGGATCGACGGGTTTTGCCTTGGGATAGGCGGCGCGGAGTTCGCGAGCGATACCTTGCCTCAAAGGGCCAACTCCTAACGGTTTCTCAGGTAAAAGGACTGCCGCGTGAGCGAAGGCACAACCAGATTTGATCCTAACCGGCTTTGCATGGCAGTGAACCTACACGGACATCCTCGAAAGAAACTGTATAAAGCCTGAACGCTCGTCGCATATCTCTGACCCTACATCTAGTTATCGCGAGAACTCCGCTTGGCTCACATATGAACCCCCTCTTTCTATATTGGGACGAAGACCGCGATACTGAATGAAGAAACAGCCTCCCGGACTTTTTGGCGCCATGTCTGGCGCCGCTCACTGTATTCCGACGATCACTACGCATCGCCGGGCAAACAAGATCAAAGGTCGCGCTCAAGGCTCTGCGAGGGGACCATATAGGATTACGGCGGGTAAGTCGCTGATTGCGGATTGCAGGGCGTCCGCCAAGCTATCCAATGTCCCTCTTGTAATCTGTTCGTTCGGACCGCTCACGCCTTCGGCGAGAAGCGCTGGAGTGGATCCGGCGAGGCCCATGTCCTTAAGGGCCGCCACAAGGCGTGGAAAGGTGCGCTTGCCCATGAAGACGACGGTGCTGGCGCCAGGATCAGCCAGCGCACCAAGGTCGATGTCGCTGGGCAGTTTGCCTTCGGTGTCATGGCCGGTGACGAACTGAACGCGCCTGGCCGTCAGCCTCCGGGTAAGTGGAATTCCCGCGGCCGCTGCCGCTGCACATGCGGAGGGGACGCCGGGAATAATCTCAAAGGCGACACCTGCTTCACGGAGCGCGATCAGCTCTTCCTCAAGCCGTCCAAAAAGGCCCGAATCGCCTGACTTTAGCCTGACCACGCGCTGTTCGAGACGCGCATAGTCGACAAGAAGCCGACTCACGTGGCGTTGCTTGGGCGAGGGTCGTCCTGCGCGCTTACCGACCCCCACCAGGTCAGCGCCCGGGCGGACATGCTCGAGAATCGGGCCCGCCGAAAGGTCGTCGAAGAGAACCGCGTCTGCGCGGCCCAACCGATCCACGGCCTTCAGTGTGAGAAGCTCTGGATCGCCGGGGCCCGAGCCGACAAAGCTCACGAACCCGCTCATGGTCGCTCCTCCTCGGAGATCAGGTGAAAAAAGGTTCCGCTCACATGGTTCCGCCGCGCACCGGTTTCGGGCACCAGGTTGCCATCGGCGTCTTCGACCTTTGCCAGCGGCGCATCGGGTTCATTGACGATCGACGTATAGTGGAACTCGTGTCCCCGTAGGATTGAGCCCGCTTCAAAGCCCGGGATCGGCGCCGCCAAGACGGCGCGGCGGTAGCCCAGGTGAAACTTCCGCTTCGCAAAGCTCGTCTCAAGGCCGAGAAGCCCCGCCATCTCATGGACCACGCCGTCTTTGTCGGTAAGTCGCGCCCCAAGGGCGATATAGCCCCCGCATTCGCCGTGGATGGGTCGCGTCTCGGCATGTCGACGGAGCCCATCCAGGAAGGTCCGTGCGGCGGCAAGCTTGCCCGCGTGGAGTTCGGGGTAGCCGCCTGGCAACCAAACGAGATCCGCCGAGGCGTCGGGCGCTTCGTCCGCCAAAGGCGAAAACGGCAGAATTTCGGCACCCGCCCGGCGCCAGCCCTCGAGGAGATGCGGATAGGTAAAGGAGAATGCGGCATCCTGGGCAAGCGCGATGCGCTGCGCAGGCGCCCGAGGAAGCTCCCCGCCCGGCGGGAGTGGCCCCCCGGTGGCGCGCGAAAGGATAGCATCGAGATCCACATGATCGCGCAGGAATGCTGCATAACCCGAGATGGCCTGGTCAAGGTCGGGGTGTTCGACGGCCTGAATGAGACCGAGATGGCGCTCGGGGAGGGTTAGATCCCCACGCCGCGGAAGCACGCCGAGAACGGTGACGCCCGCGTTTTCCATGCCGACCCGCGCCAGGCGTTCGTGGCGTGGGCTCGCGATCCGGTTTAGGATCACGCCCGCGAATGGGAGATCCGGCTGGTATGCCTGAAACCCAAGTGCCGTCGCCGCGGCAGATTGCGCCTGTCCGCCCGCGTCGATCACGAGAACGACGGGCCAGCCCAGGAGGCGGGCGGTTTCTGCGCTGCTGCCAAAGCCGGTTTGACCTTGCGTCGCGACCCCATCATAGAGCCCCATGGACCCTTCACCGATTGAAAGATCGGACCGCGATGACTGGGCCGTGATGGCGCCGAAGAGCTCGGGGCCCATTGCCCAGCTATCGAGATTGAAGGACGCGCGCCCACAGGCCGCTTCGTGGAAGGCGGGATCTATGTAGTCCGGCCCCGACTTGAACGGCTGAACGCGCAGACCGCGATCCGCGAAGGCGCGCAGGAGCCCAAGCGTCACGGTTGTCTTGCCCGTGCCCGAGGCGGGCGCCGAGACCAAGAAGCCTGGGACCTCAGCCATCGCGCCCAGCCTCCTCATCCTCGGGACGCCAGCTGGCCCAAGGGCTTTCGGCGCTCTGTGGACGGTAGCGGCGATCATATCCTGGGTCGTAGAGGCGGCTTTCGTCAAAGCTCTCCGCCCCGATCGCGGGACCGACAAGAATAAGCGCGGTCCGCGTTATGCCCGTGTCCACTTTGTCCGTGATATCCTCAAGTGTGCCCTGGATTATGCGCTCCTCCGGCCAACTTGCCCGGAAAACAACCGCCGTGGGGCAATCGGCTCCGTAATACCGCGTGAGGTCCCGTGCAATCTCGCCAAGCTTTTGTATCGAGAGGTGTATGGCAAGCGTGGCGCCCGATCGCGCAAAGGTCTCGAGCCGTTCGCCTTCCGGCATTCTAGAGGCGCGTCCGGATGTCCTGGTGAGGATCACAGATTGCGCGATCCCCGGCAGCGTCAATTCCGCCCCAAGGGCGGCGGCCGCCGCCGAGAAGGCTGGGACGCCAGGAGTGATTGTCACGGGGATCCCGGCCTCCTTAAGCCGACGAAGCTGCTCACCCATGGCCGACCAAAGCGACAAATCGCCCGAATGCAGCCGCGCCACGTCTTGGCCCGCACGATGGGCATCGGAGATCTCACCGATAATCTCGTCGAGGCTCAGCGGCGCGGTGTTGATCCGCCGGGCGTCCGCGGGGCAATGGGCAAGAACGGCCTCAGGGATGAGCGAACCCGCATAGAGGCAGACGGGACAGGCGGCTATCAGATCGCGACCTCTGAGCGTCAAAAGATCGGGCGCCCCTGGGCCCGCCCCGATGAAGTGGACGGTCATCGGGCTGTCCTTTCCGCCAGCGCGCAAGTCGCGAATCCATCATCCGAGACAACCCTTGGCCCAAGAAGGCGGGCGCCCGGTCCGGCGGCGGCCAGAGCTGCTGCCTCAGCGACCGAGCCGGTTTGGCGCGCGGCGCTCGATGCCTCAGATTGGGTGGCCGTTGATTGTGCCTGGATCGAGGCGTTTGTGATTTGCGCAATCGGTAGAGACGTTGCTTGAGCAAGAGCCTGAAATGCAGAGGTTTCTGCCTTGTCGGAGGCTGTGGCAAGACAGTCGGGCAAAGCAAGACCGCTCGCCTTTTCGTACGCGTCAAATAAGCTAGCAAACGTTGCACTACGGCGGAAACCAAGGCCTGCGGCAATCATAGAACATGGCTCCACTGCACGATGGGGTAGGCAGGTTTCCAACCGGTCCTGCCGCCGAGAGGGGCGGCGCGAGCAATTTCGACGCGCATCAAATCGCCCCCCAAACGCCGGTGCGCCGCAACCAGAAGCTCTTCCGATTCGAGGGTCACGGCATTTGCCACAACCCGTGTGCCGGCAGCTAGGACGTCGCCGAGCACCTCAAGGAGTGCTTGATCAAGCCCCCCGCCGATGAAGACTGCCTGGGGCGGGATCAGACCCTCTAGGGCACCGGGCGCTTTGCCCTCGACAACCCTCAGGCGGTCTACGCCCAGGCGCGCGGCGTTGTCACGCAGGCGCCGGGCGCGCTCCGGATCGGCTTCGATCGCGGTGGCATCAAGGCTCGGATGCGCGAGCAGCCACTCAATGGCCACGGATCCAGAGCCTGCGCCAATATCCCAAAGCTGGTCACCCGGTCTCGGCGCGAGCGCAGACAGCGTGAGCGCACGGACCGGCCTCTTGGTGATCTGCCCATCATTGTCGAACCAGCTGTCATCCATGCCGCTTGTGAGCGGCAGGCTATCACCGCGCCCCGCCACTTCGATTGCGACGCAGAGCGGATGCTGGAAAGCGGTTTCCGGCAGGGTCTCTGCGGTGGCCTCTGTGATCCGCTCGCGCGGACCGCCCAGGGCTTCTAGAAGCCAAAGTCGAGAGGCGCCAAATCTCGCATCGGCTAGAACACGCGCCAGTGGCGCCACTGCGGCGCCGTCGCGAAGAAGCGCGATGATGCGCGCCCCCGGCGCAAGCGCGGGTCGGATTCGTGTAAGGGAGGCTGCGTGGAGACCGAATGTCCAGGTCGTCTCCAGCGGCCATCCCAGTCGGTTCGCGGCAAGCGAGAACGTCGCGGGCGCGGGGAGTGACCGCCACTCGCCCGGGTCCAGGCGCCGCGCGAGCGTGCTCCCAGCACCAAACCAGAATGGATCGCCCGACGCGAGCATCACCGCCTTCCGTCCTCTCAAAGCAAGAAGCTGATCGATACCATCAGCAAACGGAATTGGCCAAGGAATGGTCTGAGCCGTGACATCTGGCAGAAGGGCAAGATGGCGAGGAGGGCCCATGACGATCTGCGCGTCCGCGATCGCCGCGCGGCTTGCCTCGGAGAGCCCGTCTGGTCCATCTTCGCCAATACCGACAATCGTGAGCCAGGGAGCCTCAGCCATCGAACCCAATGTCCTGGTTTTGGGTGGGACGACGGAGGCCACGGCGTTGTGCCGCGAGATTGCGTTGCACGGTGTCCGCGCAACGTTGTCGTTCGCCGGGCGCGTCGCTCGGCCGGCGCCGCAGGCTGTTCCAGTGCGCGTTGGTGGCTTCGGAGGGGTGACAGGTTTGACAGCCTATCTGCATGCCCATGCTGTCACGCATGTGGTGGATGCGACACACCCTTTTGCTGCGAACATGAGTGCCAACGCAGCCGCGGCGGCAGAAATCACGGGTGTGCCGCTGATCGCGCTGACCCGGGCACCATGGTCTAAGAAAGAAGGGGATCGCTGGACGAACGTGCCCGATATCGCACATGCCGTTGCGGCGCTCACAGGGCCGAGGGCTAGCGTCATGCTCGCGATCGGCCGGATGAGCCTTGGGGCTTTCGCCTCGCAGCCCCAGCATCGATACCTGCTGCGTCTGGTGGACCCGCCCGAGGAGCCGCCACCTTTTCCAGAGTATAAGGTCATCGTTGCGCGTGGACCATTTTCTGTGGAGGGCGACATCGCTCTGATGAAAGAGCACGCAGTCGACATCGTGGTCTCGAAGAACTCGGGAGGGGGTGCGGCGCAGGCAAAGATCCTGGCGGCGCGTGCTTTGGGTTTGCCGATGATCATGGTCGCGCGGCCCGAGATGCCCGAGCGTCCCGAAACCCATGACGTCGGCGAGGTGTTGAGATGGATCACTCATGGAGCAACCCGACGCGGCGTATAGACAATCGTTCCACCCGCCGAGGAGATCTGCCGAGTTTCCGAAGACCCAACAATCACAAGTGTTCGCATGTCCGCCATTTCTGCACGACACTCCGTAAGCGGGACAATGCGGATCGTCTCCTCCGGCGTCGAAACCGCGCGGGCGAAGATCACCGGCCTGGCATCGCCGCAGGTCGCCTTGAGCAGCTCCAGGGCTTTGGAAAATCCCTCGGGCCTGGACTGGGAGCGTGGGTTGTAGAGGGCAATCGCGAAATCGGCCTCGACGGACAGGCGGAGGCGCTTCTCGATGAGACGCCAGGGCTTCAGGTTATCGCTCAAGTTGATCGCGCAGAAGTCATGGCCAAGCGGTGCGCCTGCTTTGGCGGCGGCGGCGAGCATTGCCGTGATCCCCGGCAAGACCCGAATGTCGAGGTCCCGCCAAGCCTTCGGCCCATCCTCGAGCGCTTCGAACATGGCGGCCGCCATCGCAAACACACCTGGATCACCCGAGGAGACAACAACCACGCGCCCTCCCGACGCGGCCAGCTCGAAAGCCTGCTTCGAGCGGTCAATCTCCACGCGGTTGCCGCTTGGGTGGCGGGCCAGGCCTTGTCGGTTGGGGACACGAGCAACATAGGGATCGTAGCCCACGACATCGGTGGCCTCGTCCAGAGCAGCAGCGACCTCTGGCGTCACCAATCCTTCCGCCCCGGGGCCCAGCCCAACGATCGCGAGCCATCCGCTCACGGCCGCCGACCCTGACCGGGGACCACGATGATCGAGAAATAGGGCACGGATCGAGAGCTCGCGTCCGCCAGTCTCTGGACGGTTTGACCCGTCATGCTGGCGTACTCGACAAGCCATGCGTCCTTGTATCGGTCCGCCTCGTCAAGCGCCCGGCAGACCTTGGCGAAGTGTCGACCGAGCTTCATCACCACGAGCGCGTCCGCCGATGCCATATGGCCCGCGAGCGCGTCTTCCGGCAGCGTGCCCATGAGAACAGTCAGCACATCATCGCCCCAGGTGACGGGCCGGCCCGTTGCCGTCCATGCAGCCGACATACCGGTGATCGCGGGCACCACCGTGACCGCAACCTGGTCCTTTAGGCGCTCATAGAGGTGCATGAACGAACCATAAAAGAAGGGGTCCCCTTCGCAAAGCACGGCCACATCCTCGCCAGAGCGGGCCAGGGCAGTGAGACGATTTGTACATTCGGCATAAAAATCGGAAAGCAAAGCCTTGTAACGGGGATCGGCAAACGGGATTTCGGTGGTGACCGGGTATTCCATCGCCACTTCATTGGCCCCAGGCATTATGAGACCCTCGACGATCTGTCGGGCTTGTCCCGGACGCCCAGCTTTTCGGAAGTAGGCGATGTTCCGAGCATTCCGGAGGAGCCTGTCTGCGCGAACCGTCATCAGCTCGGGGTCCCCGGGGCCAAGGCCAAGACCGTATATTGTGCCCGTGCTCATTCCATCCGGCTCGCCAGCGCGTTTATGGCGGCGACGGTGATCGCGCTGCCGCCGAGGCGGCCATGGACGACGGCTGCTGGTACTGGTTGGGCGGCCCAAAGCGCGTCCTTGCTTTCGGCGGCCCCGACGAAGCCCACCGGACAGCCGATAATCGCGGCAGGGCGCGGGCAGTCCGGGTCCTCCAACATGTTCAGAAGGTGAAACAGAGCAGTGGGTGCGTTGCCGATCGCCACGAGCGCGCCCTTCAAATGAGGGCGCCACAGCTCCAGGGCCGCCGCGGAACGGGTGGTCGCGAGGTTGCGGGCGAGATCGGGAACGGACGCATCGTGCAACGTGCAGATAACCGCGTTATCGGCTGGAAGCCGCGATCGCGTGACGCCCTCGCTCACCATGCGTGCGTCGCACAAGATGGGTGCACCCGCGTCGAGCGCTGCCCTCGCGATTGCTGCAAAGCCCGACGAGAAGTGTATGTGCGCCTCAAGCCCAACCAGCCCCGCGGCATGAATCATCCTCACCGCGATCTGTTCCTCATGACCCGAAAAGCGGTCAAGGTCGGCCTCCGCGCGGATCGTTGCGAAGGATTGGCGATAAATTGCGGCGCCATCTGTTTCATAAGTGTAGGGCATCGGACTATGAGGCCTCAGGGACGGGCAGGCCAACGTCCTCGGTCGCAGGTTCGACGAAGAGGAGCTTGCGCCAGGGCGTGAGACGTATCTCTTGCACATCCGTCTCATCCACCATCGAGATAAGCGCCTTCGCTTCAAAAGGCGTGACCTGGATCTGGGTAAGCGTACCAAGTTGATGCCGACCGGATCCCGGCGCTTCGGCGGGTGCCAACGGCGCGGTGCTCATCCATGCATCGGGCAGGGTTTGAATTGCTGTCACGCGCGCCATGCGCCGCGTGTCGAACGTCCACTGATCCGAAAACCACCGGCAAAGCTCAAGGAGGGTGTCGAGTGCGGTCTCGGTTGTTACGGGTCGTCCCAAGGCGGAGCCGTCCGCGCGAACAATGAACCCGTGCTCGCTCCGTTCTAGGCGGACATCACCGGAGACATCACCGAGGACGGGGCGCGTGCCGAGGTCAATCACATGGCCAAACTTTTCGGGAAGCTCAGGCAAGTCATCTAGACGGGCGACGAGGCCGTTTGCTAGGGTTTCGGTCGCATCCCCGGGGCTCCAAAAGGGCGTAACCTGGATCGCGCGGCGTTTCTCGGCATGGTCATCGGGATCAAGAAGACCCAGCCGGTCAACGCCTGAAAGGAATGCCGGGTAGCTTTGGCGCGCGAGCCCGCGGATCTGCAAGTTGGCCCGGCGGGTCACTTCCATAAGGCCGTTACCATATGTCAGGGCGAGCTCTGCGAGTCCGAGGATCTGAGCGCGAGATAGGCTTCCAAGATGCGGCCGAAGGCGCGCAAGCAGGCCGTCCTCGACCGGCATGGGGCGGTGTACGCCTGGACACCAGCCCTTAGGTTCGTCACTGGTCATGCCAGCGCCTCGAACGTGGCGCGGATCGAGTTCCGACGGGTTTCCCAAAGACCCGCTGCAATGAGCGCCGCGAAGCGAGCTTCCATCGCGGTATGGGCCTCTGGATTGGCATCCTTCAAGAACTCCGCGGTTTCA
>JBCCKB010000111.1:0-9519 GCA_039027595.1 Pseudomonadota bacterium
GCACCTGTCGCTGCAGCAAAGCTCCCACCAATGTCCGTCGCGGGCGTCACAATCGCTGAGATCGTGACCGCGGGCGTCACCATGACGTCGTTCCCGGTGGGCCAAACGGCATCGGCGTTTATGGCGTCCTGGAGCGTGTTCGTCCCTTGGACGAAAATCAGATCGTAGTATGTGTCATTGATCCAGAAATGGAGGCCGACATAGGGCGTACCTGCAACGAGGTTTTGGGCGCTCCGGCGCGTGACGAGACCAGCGCCATCAAGCTCAACAAGGCTGTCGTGGAGCGACCAGTTCAACGGGTTGCCCGCCTCAACCTCCACCTTGCCGTCGGTCCCGTTGTAGTTTGACCTAAAGCGCGAAATGAACACCCCGTTTGTTAGGGACGCGGGGTACTGAAACGAGGCCTCGGCCTGGTAATCAGGAGGGTTGACGCCGCCGACCCCTGGCACCTGGGTCATGTCCTCATTGTAGATGAGGTCTGCATTGTCCCTGATCTCAAGCGTGACGTCCGAAGGGGTATCGAGGTCAACGGGCTGAAAGTTGTAGATGGGCATTCCTATCTCCTGATCTCGATGGCACTGCCGATGACGTTCTCACCGGTGGTCCAAGAGGCCGAAGCGCCGGCGGACCCGGGCGCGGCGACCTCTTCGAAGGCGGTGGCGAATTGTAGATCGTTGAATTGGCTGGTTTCGCCGGTGTCGCCGGACCCGAGGGCGGTCGCCCCGGTAATGCTCACCGGTTCCCCGTCGGCGAAGTCCTTGGCGATGTGGTAAATGACGACACTATTGCTGTTCAGCGTCGTCAGATCGAGCGCCAGCGACGTGTTGGCGGCGCCGCCTTTGTTCAAGGCCCAAGCCCCGTCCTGCGAGGCAAGCGCACCGACCACTTCCACGACGGTGATCACCTGGCTGCGGGTGGACCCGCTCGAGACCTCCATTTGCAGCGTGATTGGTGCGGCCGCCATATCGGGCAGCACGTAGAGCGCGTGCGTCGTAATCCCCTGAAGATCCGCGATAAGAGCCGCAGGGAAAGCCGTACCGGTGCCAAATGTGCGGCCCGCTGCGCCATGGGTCAGCAAGCCGAACGTGACCAGGGACGAAGCCTGTCTGACATCGATAAAGACCGCCAAGCACGATCCTTCCGATGGGGTAATCTCTGCGGTTTCAAATTGCGTGCTGGTCCCGTCACTTGCCGAAAACACGGTATCCAGAATTGCGGCTTGTCCGCCGGCCGCCACGTGAATGGAAAACTCTACGTCTACACTTGCTGCTGTTGGCATGGGCCTGGGCCATCCTGTCGGAAGATTTCAAGAAGGGGGTCGTTCCCGTGCGCGCTATTCTTCGAGCGGCGTCCCATCGGGATCGATCCAAGGCGTCCCGTCAGGATCAAACATGGCGCCGGAAACGGGCGGCGCGGTGAAGGTGGCTCCACCAAGCGCATTCGACGCCCATTCCGGGCCAACCGTGACATAGAGCACGACGTCAAATCCCGCGTAGGCGAGGAGAAACCCGGTCTCGAGCTCAATATTCGTCCCGCCCGACAGCGTACCGATATTGTGGGACCCGAGTGCTCCAAACCCGCGTCCCGGGTAGCCCGCCTCGCTATCGTGGACCTCGACGTAGACACCCGCTCCCACCGCCGAGCTTGAGGCATCGAAAGAAATCGCAACCGGATCCGTGGTCACGTCCTGGGCAAAGTTCGACAAGACAATGGCTTGCGATGTCGTCGGCGTGACGGATTTCGTATCCGAGATGCTTCCCGCCCCGTTGGAATTCACGGCGCGCAAGCCTAGGCTCACGCTGGTGCCGTCGCTCAAACCAGTTATGTCGTAAACACCCGTGGACGGGGTCGTTGTCAGGCTTTGCCAGGCACCGCCGGCGATTTGATATTCGATCGCCGTGAGCGCCGCGCCGCCGTCCCACGGCAAGGCGCTGACTGCCACAGCCACCGTACCTCCGACGCGTTTGTCGGCGACAGACCAGTCGCCCGGTGCGAAGGCCGCTGGCAACGCCGTGTTGATTCGAGGCGTCGACTCGATGAAGAGGCGGTTCGAGAAAGCACCGTCTCCGGAAACCTGCAAAGCGAAGAGGTAGCCGTCCACGCCTTCATGGGCTGAGAGATCCCATTCCGTTGTGGCGCCACCGGCGCTCGAGACCGCGAAGTTCCGCTGCGCGCGAAATCCGGTGCCGGATCCCGCTATGATGTCGTCATCGCTGGGGTTGGGATCGGTGCCAAACCAAAGATACATCACGCCGCTTCCCGTGTCGGAGGAGAGCGACACGGTGTTGCCGATCACCGATAGCGCCTCGACATTGGGTCCGGTCACGCGAAAAATCACGCCCTGGGCATAGGTTGCGCTACCAGCCGCGCCTGTGGCGCGGATCTGCACGTTGGGCAGATCGGACGGGTATGTGAACTCGCTTGGCATCCCCGTGATCAGACCATTGGCATCCATGCTGAGGCCCAATGGCAGGGTCGCGGGTGAATTGGGATCAAGATCGAAGGTTGGGGTGCCTCCGGAAAACAAGACCGAGACATCGATTGGCGTAATGTTCACGCCGCGCAGAAGATCTTGCTGTGGGAGGATCGTACCCGACAAAACGGGAAGATCGAGGGTTGGCGTGACAAGACGGGTGACGGGCGCCGCTGCCGCCCCTTCCGCGTTGACCGCGCGCAATGCAAGGCCAACCTCAACACCATTGGTCAACCCGGTCACGTCATAGTCGCCTATGGCTGGCGTCGCGGTAAGGGTTGCCCAAGCGCCGCCATCGATTTGGTACTCGATGGCCGTCAGCGCCGTGCCGCCATCCGCCGGCAGCGCATTCACCGTAATCGTGACCCGACCACCGGTTGCCGCGTCAACCACGGACCAATCAGTTTCCCCGAAGGCGGCGGGAACCGTATTGGCAATGCGCGGCGTCAGCTCGACAAAGAGCCGATTTGAAAATCCACCGCCTTCCGCCACCTGGAGGGCGAGCAGATACCCTTGAACGCTCTCATAAGCCGACAGATCCCAGTTGGTCGTAGACCCGCCCACTTCGGTGATGGCAAAGTCGCGTGCGGCCAAAAATCCTGGTCCATCACCGGCAATGATGTTCGCATCGCTGGGGTTGGGATCCGTCCCAAACCACAGATGCATGGTCCCACCGGCAGTATCCGACGACAGGGTCGCTGTATGCCCCTCAAAGGACAGCGCCTCGAGATTCGGGCCGCCCACATTGAACACAAGACCTTGGGTATAGGTCGCCGAACCCTCATCCCCCGTCGCACGAAGGTAGACCGAGGGCAGATCGGTGGCGATGGTGCTCTCGACGGCCGTGCCGGTAATCAAACCGCTCGTCGCAATGCTCAAACCTTCTGGAAGTGGTTCGGGCGTTGAAGGATCGATATCGATGGTGTGGTAGCGCCCTATGAATAGGACCGAGGTATCGATCGGCGCAATCGGAACACCCCGCGGAAGGTCCTGCTGCGGAAGGACCGTGCCGGACAGCGACGCCGGCGCGAACGACGGTGTTTCGGTCTTGATATCTGATGTCTGGGCCGGGCCCACCGCATTCACCGCCCGGATCGCCACATCGACCGGCGTATCAAGCCCGAGCACAAAGATCTGGTAGTTCCCAGCGCCCGTTCCACCAAGCGAAATCCAGCCTCCGCCCTGTGTCTGAAACTCAAGGTCCGTGATCGGTGAACCACCGTCGTCCGGCAGAGACGTGATGCCGATGGTCATGCCACCGCCATTTCCGTCGTCGCGCAACGTCCAGTCTCCGGCACCAATTGAACCAGGCGGTGTGGGCGCAGCGCTCGTAAAGACAGCGTTCGACAAGGACCAGGGCCCGTCGCCAAGGGCATTGACGGCGCGCGTCTGCACAAAGATCTGAGACGACGCCGTCAGACCTCCTAAGGTTTCGGGATCGGCAATGTCTTGAATGACCGTCCAGGTTGCCTCATCCTGTGAATACCGCAGATCAAAGCGTTCAATTGGCGCCCCGTTGCTATTGGGTGCCGCCGCGCGATCCACCTCCAATGTATTAAAGCTCGTCAGAACAAGACCCGGCGGGTTCATCATCCCGGGTGTCGCGGGTGGCGCAGAGACCGCTTTCAGAGGTGGTGTGGCGGCAATGCGGATCGAGAAATTGGGCATGTGGCAAGGACCCCAGGGCTCGGTCTAAACGGCGCAGTCCTGTGCTCTCCCAGGATCCGGGTTGATCACAGAACGCGTTACCCGGGGAAATCTAAACAACCGCTCCTAACCGGCCGTGAGACCAGCGAACGGTGCTCGTGCAAGTAGGCCTTTCGAGGGGGTCCGGCATGACCGCCACGCCCAGATAGGACCCTGTGCTGTGGAATTGAGCCGCCTAGGTGTATCCGAACTTCTCTAGTACGGCGCCAAGCTCGCGTTCGATATAGGCTAAATGCTGGGGTTCGAGTTCCTTGCGCCACTGCTGGCTTGCACCACTTCTAATATGGGCGAACTTCTGGCTGTCACCAGATTTTCCTGTCCGGCTCTTGGCTTCAAAGAGGCGCATCAGGCTGACTGCAAGCTCATGGGCCGGACCCGCGAGGCCCATATGGGTGAAGATCTGCCCGTAAAGAGCGTCACGCTTATCCGACATCAGGGCCTCATAGGCCACTTCGAGAACATCCTCGTCGTCACTATCCCAGGCCTCGAGAATCTCGCGGTAGATGAAGATGAAATGATCGATCTCCATGAAAAGCCCTTTGGTCTTGTCGACCGAATTGAGCTTCTCCTGGTAGCTTCGGCCTTCGTCATCCGTTCGGTGGACCCAAGCCTCATGGGTCCACTTGTGATAGTGATAGCCCGAAACGATCATGTCGCGGGGATCGCGCATGATGTGAACACCTCGGCAGGGGCGCAGAGCGTCCACTTGGAAAGCGCTATGGTTCGACAAAAGGATCTCAGCTCGTGCCGGCGGCTCCTCGAAATTGATCTCGGCAAACCGTTTTCCGGCGCTAAGGGCAAGAAGACGCAAAACCGCGCTGAAATAGGTTGTCATCGCTTTATGGTGCGTCCCCACGAAGAGCTTTCTTCCATCCACCGGATAACCCTCCAGTCCGCTGATGCGGCTGGAAAGCATCGAAGGAACAAGTGCCCAGAAGTCGCGGTTTGTGACGAGGCCCTGGTTTTTCTTAACAAAGACGGCCGTGCGATTGCGGATGTGCCTGATCCGATTGGTGTTTGCCGGAGGCCCAAATCCAGCAGGCGTTTTAATTTCGTCAATGCTTTCGCCACTGGTCATGACGACACTCCCCTCAACGCGCGTGACGCCGAATGCAGCTGAACCTCGCTAACGCCAGAAAATAGTTCATGACTTTCGCCCCCCCCGCGGCTTTGACGTGGCCCCGGCAGGGGCCCGCGACTTGGCCGGAAAGCGCGAATACCGACTGGCGGCAGCCGTATCAAACGGCTGTTCCTCCTCTGCGTCGGCGTTCGAGATGTCGTCCACCGCATAGGTCTGACGCCGAGAGGAAGCCTGGCGGCCGCGCTTCGCGGGTTCTTGCGCTTCGTCTGCCGCCTCTTGTTCGGCGTCGATAAACCAGGCCCCCGCGCCGAGAAAGAACATGAACCAGACATTCATGTTCGACCAAACATGCACGCTGACCACGGCAATAAGGAAGCTGCCAAGCGAAATCAGGTAGCCCACGCGCATCTCGCGAACTTCCGGATCCTTCGGACGGCTCCGCGAAATCTGATACATGCTGATCAAAATGCCGATCAGGAAGACGAAGAACAGCACGGCGCCATGGCGGACCGACAGCACCATCCAATAATTGTCGATGCTCGAGATCATCCAACGAGGCCGTATCCAATCTTTGGAGCCCAGACCGAAGAATGGGTTGTTGAACACATTGATGATGGCGGCATCAAACTGCGCGATCCGATAGTGACCCGAAGCCGAATTGAGCGTGAGATATCGGACGAACACCTTCACCGGGCTTGAATTCGCGGCGATGTCGATGGCGACATACATGAAGACCACGGCCAAAAAGAGGAGGAACCAGCGCTGCTTCACGGCCCGCATGACCCGGTCGTAAATCAGGAACGCCGCCTGAATGAGGTACAGAAGCCAAGCACCGGATGAGACCGAGCAGATTGTACTTACGGTGATCACGCTGAAACGGGCTACGATCGTTCCCGTGCCCGCTCCCATATTGAGCCCTCGGACGACCGGCGCCAGCATAGCCGCACAGAAGATGCCGTAAAGGATGGGGTGCGGGAAGATCACCTGAGCGCGTTCGAGGCCAAGCCGTGCTTCGTTGAACACAATGTTCTCTGTCTCGATCACCCGGCTTAGGATCTCGATGATAATTGGTGTACCCGTTTGGGTTTCCAGGATCGCAAATGGCAGCATGAACATAAGCGCGATGACAACCATGCGCAGATAGGTTCGAAAGTCCTTGGCGCAGCGGATGGCGGCGCGTCCGAAGAAATAGCCTCCGACCCACTCAATGATGGTGAACCCGGCACGTTCGTAGCCTCCTGCGATCCCGTGGTTAACCAGGAAAGACAGGGCCGCCCAACTCGCTGAGAAGATCAGCAAGAAGTCGAACGGTCGCCATGGGCCCAAACGACCGGAAACCCATAGAAATAGGCATGGAAAGAACGCCACGAGGCAGAAAAGCCGCGACGGGGACAAGGCAAATTGTCCAAAATTCAGCACAACCGGCATCATAAGCGCGGCCATGAACAAGAAGAGGATTACGGGCGATGTCGAGGTTTCCGCCTTCGCCACCGGGACGCGCCGCGTCCCAATCGGATCAACCTGTGCTACGGCCATAGCGTAGTACCCTTGGTATGCAAACGGGTGCTCGGCACTCTATAGATGGCAAATATTGCCGAGTTCTCATGATCCCTCTGACAGGAGCAGAACTGCCCGACATAGACGCGATCTGAACTATTGCCTTTCATGGTCGCGCCGCCGGGACAAGGTCTGAGACGGCGGTCGATCGCAACCGTTGCTCAACAGCCCTAGGAGGGCGAAAGCCGAAACCTCCTCTTAGGATTGCAGCGGCTCCTGCGACATTTCCACCGACAGCCGTCTGAAATGCCTTCGCCAACGTGTAGGCCGCGGCAACCGGCAGCCTCGCTGCAAAGTAGCGGCGCATGAACATCATCCTCGCGCGCTGCTTGAAGTAGAGCGAGAACGGCGTGGCCCCCCGTCCACCAAAGATAGGCGACCCAATAGAGGCTCCCGCCCGGTGATAGATGAGCCCATCCTGACAGGTCACAATGGGGAACCGACCCCTTCGCAGAGACCAGTCCACCTCCTCATAGTAGAGAAAATACTCTTCCGGCATCTCGCCGCATTCAGCTATGAACTCTCGCGACACCACCATGTTGCCGCCGAAAGCAAAGTCGACGCTTTTGCCGTCTGGCATGTCCGTTTCGGCTGCGGGCTCGCCCACATTTGCATTGCTGGTCACCCCGGTCCAAGGGTTGATCAAGCCGCCGTCAATCTGGATCATTTCAGGGTCGTGATAGTAGCATGATCTGCCGGTCAAGAGCCCGGCGCCGCCCTCGGCGGCCGCGGTTCCGAGAAAGGCCGCTGCCGTTTCGGGTGTCGCGACGCTATCGGGGTTCAAGACCCAGAAATGGCTAACCTTTGGGTCCTGAACGGCAAACCGAATACCGATGTTGACACCGGCGGCAAACCCACCGTTTTCAGGCGCCTCAATTAGGCTAAGGCGCGCGAGGCGGCCCTGCTCAGGTGCGTTGCCGGGCGCTGATAGCTCGAAGTCGGGGCTGCCATCGGGCGCCTCAACGGAAAGCGGCAGGTCGGACGATGGGCGATAGACCCGCGCTCCGTTCGCCCATTCGCGAACGACCGCGCGTGTTCCATCCGTCGAGGCGTTGTCCACGACCACCAGTCGAACGTCGACATCTTTTGACGCCAGCACCGAGGCAATGCAGTCGAGCACAAAGCTCTCCGCATTGTAGGTCACGATGATGACGCTGATACTCTCGGACAAAACTGGGGTCATATGCCGGTTACTCACGCTCCGGCGGGCGTAGCACGTGAGGCCCGGCTTCGGAACTACATTCCCAAAGGTCGCCGAGCATAATTGCGATATCGAGACAATTCCGGCGAAAAGCCGTCATTCGTGCAGCAGTGTGGTAATTGAAGGCGCTCAAGGCCCCAGTGTTGCCGTCATCTGGGGTTGCCTCCCCAAGCAAGCACCAGCATCCACCACCCCCGGACGAGCCTCAGTCTAAACAAGGTGAAAAGGCCACGGAGACGTTCTCCAGGCCCATTCAGGCGCGGGGACAAGAGGACCCTCGGTCCATGCGCGACAGCCGACAAGGGCATCAAAAGAGCCTTTCGGATCCACGCGCCCCGGTTTGCAAGTTCCGTGCCATAGCCCTCCCGCGTGGTCCGAAGCCATTTCTTTCGAAGCGACGGCCAGTCACCGCGCGTGGGGTGGCTGACGGAAAGACCCGGATCGTAGGTGATCACCGCGCCCTTAGCGACAGCCCGCCGACACCACTCAACGTCTTCGGACAATCCGTTCGTCAGCTCACCAACCCGCTCAAAGAGCGCCCGCTCAAAAACCATGTTCGCGGTTACGGTGAAGCCTTTGTCCTCAACATAGCTTCTTTGATCGAAGGCGAAGACCGCCTCGAAAGCCTCTGCACCGCTGCGTGGCGGAGGTGTTTCGTCGAATGTCGTTATTTCGCCGCCTTTCACCTCTCCCTCGTCCGCCAGCGCAACGTCAAGCACCCGGGTCAACCAGTCACCACGCGGGACACAATCGCTGTCGAGAAAAGCAATCCGAGGCGCCGTGGTCTCGTGCACGCCCCTGTTTCGCGCGCAAGCCGCGCCCTGTTCGCTCTCAGTCACAAGGCGCGCAAAGGGATAATCTTGCTCGACCCAAGAGAGATCCACGCCCGACGTATTGTCGACAACAACGACCTCAGCGCGTGACAGCGCAGCTTCCGTTGAGCGGGCCAGGGCTTCGAGACACCTGCGCAGGCGATCAACATCGCGGTAGTGCGGGATGACAATGCTTGCGTCCTTCATACGGGCAACACTTTGCGGACCTGGGGTGGCGCCGGCGCGGCCGGAGGAGTGAGTTGGGATATGCTCAATCGGTCGATCATCACCAGCTCGATCCTTTTGCCGTGCGATTAGCATGCGGACCTGTTTCCGTGTAGCAGCCAACTGGAAGTTTGCGGCCCTTCCGAGGCAAAATCGTCGCAGAAGGCCGCTTGACAGCGGGCGCGCCAAGGCCCTCCTTGCCGCACGTGACCCATCTCGCAACCCCCTCCTTCGCTTTCATGCTCACGGCAGCACTGATTGCCTGGGCCATGGTAACGTTTATTGGGGTCGCGGATATCGATGGCGCAGAGGACAGGCTGAGCCCGAAGCGCTTAGCAGGCACTGGACCAGTGCAGATTACGCTCGTCGGCACAAGCCTTACGGCATCGTCCGATTGGCCGGAACGCCTCCAAGCCCATCTTGACGCCTGCTTGGCACGACCAGTTGCGGTCTCGACGGTCGC
>JBCCKB010000112.1:0-9472 GCA_039027595.1 Pseudomonadota bacterium
CGCTCGGCGTGTCATCCGATTGGCTCTTGGGATTGTCGGAGCGGCCGGAACAGGCCGCCGACATCCTGGCCGCGTCGCTGGAAATCTCGGAAGCGCAGCGCGACCTCGCCGACGAGCAGATCGCAACTTGGCACCGGGAAGCCGCCGGCTACAAGATCCGTCACGTTCCCTCGCGGCTTCCGGATCTATTGAAGACACCCGAGATGCTGCGTTGGGAATACGAGCCAAGTCTTGCCCAGACCACCGATCAGGCGGTGGGTTCGGCGGACGACGGTCTTGGGCTCTTGCTGACGTCACAATCCGACTACGAGATGGCGTTCCCGATTTTTGAAATCGATAGTCTGGTACGCGGCGAAGGATATTACAGCGGCATCCCCGATGGCGTTCGCAAGGGTCAAGTTGCGCGGTTTCTTGATCTCCACGACAGGCTCTATCCCAAGCTCCGCTTGTTTTTGTACGATGGGCGGCGGCTCCACTCGGCTCCGCTCACAGTGTTCGGCCCGCTTCTTGCCGCGCTTTATCTAGGCCAGCACTACCTTGTGTTCCGCGACAACGAACGGATCTCGATCCTCAGCCGGCACTTCGATGTCCTTGTCCGGGAGGCCTATGTCTCGGCGCGGAACTTTCCCGATCACATCCGCCAAGTCGAGCGCGGACTGTAAGTTCTTGTGACGTATGCCCTAGGGTTTGCCCGAAGGAGGCTGCGGAGTCGGCACGATTTCGCGAAGATCATATCCATTGAAATCAAGAACTTCGAGCGCGGCCTTCAATCGGTCGCTCGCAATCTCGGGCTCGCGGTTTAGGATCCAACCGGCGCGGCCCGAGGGCACGCCCACGACGGCGGTACGGTAATCGGCATCAACCCAAAGCACCCAATACGGGGCGCGGATGAACGGCACACCGCTGAAGCGCACCCCAAGCCGCCCAGGCCCAGTGACCCGCGCGGTGCCCTCGACGCGACGTTCCGGCCCGTCGGGCGCTCCGTCGCGGCAGGTATTGACCACGGAGATACGGTCATCGCCAATCTGGGCGTATTCCGCCGTCACCGCCGTGCAGCCTTCCTGAAACCGGACTGGAAAGCGGGCGATTTCATACCAAAGACCCGTATATCGGTCGAGATCAAGATCGGCCTTGGACGCAATCGGGACGTTTGTGTCGCGATAGACAGGAGCCCCCCCACAGGCTGCGAGGATCAGGACGAACCCCAGAAGACACGCGCGCGCCCTCATTGGACGCAGACCGTGCTCGCGGTCCCCGAAGCACCGAGCACCTCGTTGCACCCGTAAAGCGGGGTGAATGGTGCGCATGTTCTTGACCTGGCAAGGCAAAAGCCCGTGCAGTCCGCGTCGCGGGTGCAGGACTGATTGGCATCTTTGGTTGGTTGATAACAGATCATCAAGCCCGAACTCCCCGCTTCACCCCAACGCCCACCATCGGCCACACAGCTTGCCTCCTGGGCGGACACTTTGCTTTCACCCGCTGGCGGCAGCGCCTCCTCGGCAAGGCAACCCGCCAGAACGACGGCGATCGCGACCCCGCCGATCGACCGCCCTAACCGGTGATGCAAAACACGTGTCATCTCCAGCTCGCCCCTTTGCCCGCCATGGTGCCGAGCGTGGTCTGCTCTGCGAGCGTGGCAGATGCACGGGCGGCGTCAATACGGAAAGGGGTGCGCCCGGTGGATCGCATCAATCTCGACCATGGCCTCGGACGGGATCGTCACCTCAGCAGCACGCAGCGCCGTGGCAAGCTGTTCCTGGGTTGTTGCCCCGAATATCGGGATCGTCGGGAACGGTCGGGTCAGGCACCAGGCAATGGCCATTTCGGACGGGTCGAGCCCATGGCGCCGCGCGACGTCTAGATAGGCGTCAACCGCAGGAAAGACCCGCTCGGTGACCCGCCCGCCGAGGGTCTCGCCATATGTCATCCTCGAGCCCTCCGGGACGGCGCCGCCCTGGTACTTTCCGGTCAAAAGCCCAGTTGCCAGGGGAGAAAACGCAAGCAGAGACACGTTCTCGTGGCAGCTGACCTCGGAAAGATCGGTGTCAAAGTTCCGGCACAGAAGCGAGTATTCGTTCTGGATCGAGGCAATGGGTGGTCCGCCCTCCGCGTCGGCGGCCTTGAGCCATTGGAGCGTGCCCCACGCACTTTCGTTCGAAAGCCCGAAGGCGCGGATCTTGCCCTCCGCCACCAGATCCTTCAGCCGCGCCATGATCCCGTGCATTCGGTCAAGCTCGGCCGATTTATTCTGCTTTGACGCGTCGAACGCCCACATCTGTCGGAAGTGATACGATCCGCGGGTTGGCCAGTGGAGTTGGTAGAGGTCGACATAGTCGGTCTGAAGCCGCTTGAGCGAGCCTTCGAGCGCCTGCGTAAGCGTCTCGGCGGTCACGGGCTGACCTTTGCGAACAAAGCTCTCGTTGTATCCTGCGGCCTTGGTCGCTAGCACGACGTCGCCACGCCGCCCAGTTTTTGCAAGCCAGGTCCCGATAATTGTTTCGGTGTCACCCACGGTCTCTTCGCGCACGGGATTGACCGGATACATCTCGGCGGTATCGATGAAGTCGCAGCCTTGGTCGAGGGCCATGTCGATTTGGGCGTGGCCTTCAGCCTCGGTATTCTGGGTGCCCCAGGTCATGGAACCGAGGCAAAGCGCGCTCACGGATATGCCGGTCCGGCCAAGTGTGGTCCGCTGCATGGGAAGTCCTTCATGGGTCGGGATTGATCTCGGGGAGCGACCCTACCCTCTTGAGCGGTGGCCACAAGGGGGACGGTGCTTGCGACCTCGGGTTTATCCCCACGCCTCCAAATATGGGCGGCTTTTGGCGGCTGTGCCTTGGATGGGATGCGAAGGTCGCGGCGCAAGGTCGGTGCGCCCGGTTTACGCATGTAAAGGGAAGAGAGGGCGCGATCAGGGCGCTGTTGGCGCGCGGTTGCGAGAACGAGGTGGAGTAATGCGAAAAGCCATTGAGAACAAAAATAGAACAAACTATATCTGACGGATGGCACTCTCCCTTTCCCCACATCTTCTGACCGGATCCCAGCGGCATGACCCGGAGCGCTCTGGCATCCGGTTCCTGAACGCATTCTCCTTGGCGCTGGCACGGGTGCATGAGTTCTGTGGCCCGGCACGGCGGACATTGGCGCTTGAGACAGCGCGTGGAATATCCGGCGAGGTGTTCTGGATCGCGCCAGCCTGGGCAAGCGACCGTCTGAACGGAGCCGCTCTGCCGCCATGGGTTAATCCAGGCCGGATCACGCATCTGGCGCCGAAACGGGCCGAGGATCTGCTTTGGACAATGGAAGAAGTGCTGCGCGCGGGTGTCGTACCGCTTGTGGTGGGCGATTTTCCAGAGCCGCCGCCCCTGACCCCAATCCGGCGGTTGCATCTGGCGGCGGAGGCAGGCGCGACAGCGGGTTTGGCGCCTTTGGGGCTTGTGCTGACCCCGGGCCCAGGCGGCGCTGCTGGCGTCGAGAGCCGCTGGTCGCTTGACCCGTGCCACGGTCCCGGCAACCAGACCGCCTGGGCCCTTGAACGGCTGCGCGCGCGCGCCGCGCCGCCCGCGCGGTGGAAGGTCGGCCCCAGCGATAAAGGCGGACTTCGGTTGGCATCCGCGGAGATCGCGGGAACGATGTCCGGATGACCTGCACAGCGTCAGAGCTCACCGGATACCCAACTACAATTTGACGCAAAACACCCAACAACACCTCGGCTTGGGAGCCACTTGAAATGGTTGCCCGCCCTCAAGACTATTCTTTGGTGATGGTCCCGCGCCCACCGCCGCGCCCGGCCAGACCTCCCTGTCGGCGGTGGGCACGTAGTATGCTGGGTTCGGGCAAAACCTGACCGCCGCACTAGCTCTTTGGAACACCCCAAGAGCCTTGTTTGTTCAAAGAGCCTCGGCAAGGCTTGGCGCAACGCCTGCCCTTGCCGAGCCCGCGAAGCTCCAATAAGACGCCGCGACGCCACGCCAACACCCGGTCCGATGTCAGTTCTCGTGATGAAATTCGGCGGCACGTCCGTCGCCACGCTCGACCGCATCCGTCGCGCCGCAAAGCGCGTGGGCCGCGAGGTGGCGAACGGTCACAACGTCATTGTCATCGTCTCGGCCATGGCGGGCAAGACCAACGAACTCGTCGGATGGGTTTCAGAGACGGCTCCGTTCTTCGATGCGCGCGAGTATGACGCCGTGGTCTCTTCGGGAGAAAACGTCACCGCGGGGCTGATGGCGCTCACGCTCCAGGAAATGGACGTGCCTGCCCGTTCCTGGCAGGGCTGGCAGGTGCCGCTTCAGACCACCTCGGCCCATTCGGCTGCGCGGATCACCGAAATCCCCACCGAGAACATCACTCAAAAATTCGATGAGGGTATGAAGGTCGCGGTCGTCGCGGGCTTCCAAGGGCTGAGCCCGGAAGGCAGGATTACCACGCTTGGCAGGGGCGGATCCGACACCACCGCCGTGGCCTTCGCCGCCGCCTTCGATGCGGTCCGCTGCGATATCTACACCGATGTCGATGGGGTCTATACCACCGATCCCCGCATCACGTCCAAGGCGCGCAAGCTCGAGCGGATCGCGTTTGAAGAGATGCTTGAGCTGGCCTCGCTTGGCGCCAAGGTCTTGCAAACACGCTCCGTAGAGCTGGCCATGCGGTATAAGGTGAAGCTTCGCGTGCTGTCGAGTTTCGAGGATAATGACGGGAATGCGGGCACGCTTGTCTGCGATGAGGAGGATATCGTGGAAACCAATGTGGTCTCGGGCGTCGCCTACAGCCGCGACGAGGCGAAAATGACGCTTCTGGGTGTCGCTGATCGTCCGGGCATCGCGGCGGCAATCTTTGGCCCGTTATCGGACGCCGGCGTGAACGTGGACATGATCGTCCAGAACATTTCCGAGGCGGGACACACGGACATGACCTTCTCATGCCCCGTTGACCAGGTGGCGCGCGCGGAAAAGGCCATGCGCGGCGCGCGCGACCGTGGCGAGATTTCGTTCACCGATCTGGTGGCTGATACCGACGTAGCGAAGGTGTCGGTCGTCGGGATCGGCATGCGCTCCCACACCGGCGTGGCCGCCCAGATGTTCGCCGCGCTTTCGGCGGAGAATGTGAACATCAAGGTCATCACAACATCGGAGATCAAGATCTCGGTGCTGATTGACCGCAAATACATGGAACTCGCGGTCCAGGCGCTCCACGATATCTTCGGTCTTGAGGCAGCCTAGCGGCAAGGCGACTTGGCGCGCCGCGCCGTCGGGCCTTGCGCCCGTGTTTCGACAGTTTCACAGGACGGCGAGCGTTCGGTTTCGCCGCAGAGGCTTGGGTTCTTTCGCGGGCTAGAGGCACGCTGTCACGATCCGGGTCCTGAGATACGCGCAGCCCACGGCCAACGCCGGGTCCGCTCAAATGAAACGGTCGGCAAACGAGGCGAAAACACTGGCCTTTGAATCCAGTCGCGTTCTCGAGGTTTGATTGCGAAGGCGGGCGCGATCCCGTCACTTTATCGGCGGATGGACCCCAAGAATTCGTATGGGAAAGGCGAAAGTGGCGCCGATGATCGCGGGACCGGAACCAACGTGTCAGACAACGTAGTCTGCCGCATCGCCTTCCGCCTGGGCCTGCAAACCCTCGACCGCCTCGGCGTAAGCCGTCTGCGCGGCTTGGCTGAGGGCACGTGCCTCGCCTGCGGCAGTGGGGGAAGAGGTTTGGGTCGCCGCGCTCTCCGCTTGACCATTGCCGTCACCGTCCGAACGGTCCCCACTGGAAAGCGGGGTGTAGCCGTCGGACGCTTCCGAAAGCGCTGAGCCCGCATCCTCAACATCCGTGTTGGAGCCTTCGGTCTCTTCTGAGGCTTCGACCGATGCGCGCGCCGAAGCATCTGCGGCCGCTTGTTCGACGGCTTCACTGCGCGCTTGCGCGTCTTGGACGTCTGCGAGGGCCTGGGTATCGCCGCGGGACGCGGCAAGGATCGGCTCATCCTCCGCCTCGAGCGCATCGAGGATTGTGCCCGCGCGCGGATCTTCTGTGACGTCGGGCTCCGGTGCAACGGCGGCGAAATAGGCTTCGGGCTCCGCGCCCCGCGCGGCGGAGGGCGTCAGCGCATCCGGATCGACCACCGGGCTTAGAGGCGGGGCAGCGGCCGGGCCTGTTGGCGTGGCGGATGGCTCAGGTTTTGAAGGCTGGTTTGCCTCGGCCGAAGCCGCATCTGGAGGCGGTGCACCCCCGGAGTTCGGACGGTTGTAAAGACTTTGCCCCGCTGACGCCGTAACGTCCATATGCGGCCTCCTCACACCCCCGGCGGATCGCATAGATCGAATTTCCTAACAAAACGTTAACTTCCCTACCCATCGAAACCCGTTTCCACCGTCCCCCGGTTATGCTCTAAGCAGGGTCGCCCCGAGGAGCGGGGGGCCGAGGATGGCGGGGCAGAATGGCCGACACCACTGACAGCGAAAGCCGAAAGCTGCTGGTCCGGCTGCGCGAAGTCATGGCGGAGTCCACCGCTGGTCAGGCGCGGCTTGACGGGATCGTGATGCTTGTCGCGCGCTCGATGGCCGTCGAGGTTTGCTCGATCTATCTTTTTCGCGACCCTGAAACGCTGGAGCTTTGCGCGACCGAGGGGCTCAAGTCCGACGCGGTTCACGTGACCCGCCTTCGCTTGGGCGAGGGGCTCGTCGGACGGGTGGCCAAGACCGGGCGGATAGCGAACACCGCCGACGCGCCCGCCGCCCCCGGCTTTCGCTACATGCCCGAGACCGGAGAAGAGATCTATTCGTCGTTTCTTGGCGTTCCGATCCGGCGATTGGGCGAAAAGCTCGGAGTTCTGGTCATGCAGTCGAAGGCGGCCAGGGTGTACTCGGACGACGAGGTCTACGCCCTTGAGGTCGTGGCCATGGTCCTGGCCGAAATGACAGAGCTCGGCGCCTTCGTGGGTGACAACGCCGCGATGTCGGCACGCCACCAAAACCCCGCAATGTTCCGAGGCGGCACAGGTCAGGAGGGCGTCGCAGAGGGCCATGTGTGGCTCCACGAGCCCCGGGTGGTGGTGACGAATCCGATCGCCGAGGATCCCGAGCTCGAGACCCGGCGGCTGGCAGAGGCGGTGGAGACGCTGAGGCTGTCGGTCGATGATATGCTCAGGGGCGATGACATCGGCGACAAGGATCAGCGAGAGGTTCTCGAGGCCTACAAGATGTTCGCCAATTCGCGCTCCTGGCGACGCCGGATGGAAGAGGATATCGCTCGGGGACTTTCGGCGGAGGCCGCCGTCGAGAAGGAGCAATCGGCGGCGCGCGCGCGCATGGAGGACGTCCCCGACCCCTACTTGCGCGAACGGCTCGCGGACCTCGATGATCTCTCGAATCGGCTTTTGCGGATCCTGACCGGACAGGGTAACGAAACCGGCGCCGAGATGCCCGAAGACCCTATCCTGGTGGCGCGCAATATCGGCCCGGGCGAGCTTTTGGAATACGGCCGCAAGCTCAAGGGCATCGTGCTGGAGCAAGGTGCGGTGGGCAGCCATGCCGCGATTGTCGCGCGCGCCTGGGCGGTGCCGTTGGTGATCCATGCGGGCAAGATCACCACCGAGGCCCTAAACGGCGATCATATCATGGTGGACGGCGACGAGGGCATCGTTCACCTGAGGCCCGACGATACGGTGGTCTCCGCCTTCCGTGACAAGTTCGCGATGCAAGCTGAGGCACAAGCCCGCTATGCGGGGCTTCGAGACAAGCCGGCGGAGTCGCGCTGCGGTAAGCGAATCGAGCTAACGATGAACGCGGGCCTCATAGCGGATTTGCCGTCGCTTGAACCATCGGGCGCCGAAGGGGTTGGGCTGTTCCGAACCGAACTCCAGTTCCTGGTGCGAAGCTCGGTGCCAAAGCGTGGTGAATTGGCCGCCGTCTATCAGCGCGTCATGGATGCCTCCAAGGGCAAGCGCGTTGTATTCCGCACGCTGGATATCGGCTCGGACAAAGTTCTTCCGTACATGAAGCGCGAAGATGAACCAAACCCGGCGCTTGGGTGGCGCGCGATCCGGGTGGGGCTCGACAAGCCGGGCGTGATGCGGATGCAGCTTCAAGCACTCATTCGTGCCGCGAACGGGCGGCCGCTGACGGTGATGTTCCCCTTCATCGCTCAGTTCGACGAGTACCGGGCGGCGCGCCAACATGTGATCGAAGAGATGGACCGCGAGCGCGCGCTTGGGCACACATTGCCGGCCATCGTGGAAATCGGCGCCATGCTTGAGACGCCGTCCCTAGCCTTCGCGCCCCGACAGTTCTTTGACATGGCCGACTTCATCTCGATCGGCGGCAATGACCTCAAACAGTTCTTTTTCGCAGCCGATCGTGAAAACGAGCGTGTCCGTCGACGCTACGACGTGCTGAATGTGTCGTTCCTGACCTTCATCGAACACATCATCCGGCGCTGCGAGGACACGGGTACTCGGGTCAGTTATTGTGGCGAGGACGCGGGGCGACCGGTGGAAGCGATGTGTTTCGCCGCGATGGGGCTTCGGTCGCTTTCGATGCGACCAGCTTCAATCGGTCCCGTGAAATCCTTGATCCGGCGAGTAAATCTAGATGAGGCCCGCGATGTGATCGACACCGCGCGCGCCTCGGGCGCACAATCGGTCCGGGCGGCGGTCATGGACTGGCTTCGGGCGCAGCGCTAAGCCCGCTTGTGTGGTACGGGCCCGATCCCTTTGCCCCAAAAGCGGCGGCTCAAGAGCAGCGCTGCCAGGGCAAGACCAATCACGAGGCCCCACCAGAGCCCGACCCCGCCGAAGTCCAAGGTGAAGCCCAGGAGGTAACTCGCCGGCATGCCGACAACCCAGTAGGACGCCGCCGCGAGGATCATTGGGATGCGCGTATCCTGGACCCCACGCAACATGCCCAAGGTGAGAACCTGGGTTCCATCCATGATTTGGAATACCGCAGCCACGGCAAGAAACGCACCACCCGCGGCAAGGATCGCCGGGCGCGCGGCATCCTGCGGGTCAACAAACGCGCCGATCAACAGATCTGGCAAGGCCAGAAACGCCGCCATCGTCAAGGCAGCAAACCCGAGCGAAAGCAAAAGACCAACGGCGGCAATTTGTCGAAGCTCGGCCTTGTCGCCGCGCCCGAAAGCCTGACCAACCCGGACCGTGACCGCCTGACTGAGGCCCAGGTGGACCATAAAGGTAACGGATGCGATTTGGAGCGCGATCCCGTGCGCAGCGAGCGGAACAGTGCCGACCCATCCCATCATGATCGACGCCGCAGCAAAGAGGCCAACCTCGGAAAGGTTCGTGAGCCCGATGGGCCAGCCCAGACGGAACACCCGGGCGAGTGCGTCCCGGTCGATCCGGTGCGGATTGCGGAAGAGTTGATACTGGGGCGTGCGCAGCGCCGCGTATAGAGCCAGCCAAACCATGCCCATGATCTGGAGTGTCACCGAGGCAATCGCGGCCCCCCGGACCCCAAGCTCCGGC
>JBCCKB010000113.1:0-9455 GCA_039027595.1 Pseudomonadota bacterium
CCGCCGTGAAGCACAAATCCGTTTGCCCTAGTCCAAAGTCCAGGCTCCGCGTCCGAAAATGGGCAACATCTTCGACGCCAGCACCTCGGGGCGAGCCGTAAGGGTGGCCGTGCGCCAGCAGTGTACCTTCGGAATGTGGCGGCAAGGCTTTTGGCCACATGCCAGACAATCACTCGGCACCAGGGAATGAGGCGACATTAGTGGCGCTCAGTATTTATCCCTCGCCCTTAGTTGCTCCGGTGTCCGGGAATGCGACGCTCGACGTGACCGACAAGCACTTTACCTTGGTCCCCGGAGCGGCCGCTCGGGACGCGCCGTCGATCAGTTCATAAATGAGTTTTCGCTCAGACTTTCATAGCGCTGTCCCTTGGCATCGTCTGTGCAAACCGGCCCCTCGACCCGCCATCACATCGGCATAACACAGCACCGACACGGCGGCTCGCGCAGGAGAAGGCCGTTGCTTCCAAGAAGCACCTGCCGGGTTCGCGCTGGCGCCGCCAAATCACACCCTACCGTTCCCGAACTGACCGACACTCTCTACAAGTAAGCAGCGCGGTCGCAGGCCCAGGGCAACCTTACAAGGCCAAGTGACCTCGTCCCGGACGGAGGTCCATGTCACCCACGCGTTCAATTGCGTGCGACTAAGGTGTGCGGAACCGAGGAATTCAGCTCGCGCTTGCAGGCGCTTTTTTGCCTTCGTCGGAGTAAATCATCAGGGGCGCCGATTCCGACGCCACAGCTTCTTCGTTCACCACGACCTCTTCAACCGCGTCCATTCCGGGAAGATCGAACATGGTATCGAGAAGGATATCCTCCATAATTGAACGCAGCCCACGGGCACCGGTCTTGCGTTCAATCGCACGTTTGGCAATCGCCGATAGCGCGTCGTCGGTAAAGGTGAGCCGGGTGTCCTCAAGTTCAAATAGCCGTTGGTACTGCTTTACGAGCGCATTCTTCGGCTCGGTGAGGATGGTTACAAGCGCCGCCTCGTCGAGATCTTCCAGTGTCGCGATCACCGGCAAGCGGCCAACGAACTCTGGGATGAGACCGAACTTAAGGAGATCTTCGGGCTCTAAATCGGTGAACAGCTCGCCCACACCGCGGTCATCATTCTCGCGCACATCCGCGCCAAAGCCCATGGCAGAGCCCTTTCCGCGCTGCGCAATGATCTTCTCGAGTCCGGCAAATGCGCCGCCACAAATGAAGAGGATATTCGTAGTGTCGACCTGCAGGAACTCCTGCTGAGGGTGCTTTCGTCCGCCCTGGGGCGGCACGCTGGCCACGGTGCCCTCCATAATCTTCAGAAGCGCCTGTTGAACCCCCTCACCCGAGACATCCCGGGTGATCGACGGATTGTCGGACTTCCGTGTGATCTTGTCGACCTCGTCGATATAAACGATGCCCCGCTGCGCGCGCTCCACATTGTATTCCGAAGCCTGCAGGAGCTTGAGGATGATGTTCTCCACATCCTCGCCGACATATCCTGCCTCTGTGAGCGTCGTCGCGTCCGCCATGGTGAAGGGCACATCCAGGATCCGCGCCAGCGTCTGCGCGAGCAGCGTCTTGCCACATCCCGTAGGTCCAATCAGCAGGATATTCGACTTGGCGAGTTCGATGTCACCAGACTTGGCGGCGTGGTTGAGGCGCTTATAGTGGTTATGGACCGCGACGGAGAGCACACGTTTCGCGTGCCCCTGCCCGATCACATAATCATCAAGGACATCGCAGATTTCCTTAGGCGTGGGCACGCCGTCGGCAGACTTCAGCCCCGCCGTCTTGGTCTCCTCGCGAATGATGTCCATGCACAGCTCGACGCATTCATCGCATATGAACACGGTGGGGCCCGCAATCAGCTTGCGAACCTCGTGCTGGCTCTTTCCGCAAAACGAGCAGTAGAGTGTATTCTTACTTTCGTTGCCGGATGAACTAGCCATTCAAATACCTCGACGGCAGCGTGCCTGTTACCTTGCCAGGGCCATTACGGCCTCCTTGCGCGGGAAGCCTATTTCAGAGCGTAACCGCGCACAACGGCGAATTTGCGGCGCGGACCTCAGGTTTCCGCGCTTTCAGGTTTCTCCCGGCTCTCGACGATCTCGTCTATGAGGCCCCAGTCCTTTGCGTCATCGGGCGACATAAAGTTGTCCCGTTCAAGCGCCTCCTCGACCTTCTTGAGTGATTGGCCCGTGTGCTTAACATAGATTTCGTTGAGCCTGCGCTTAAGGCGCTGGGTGTACTCCGCGTGGATCATGATGTCCGTGGCCTGGCCCTGGTAGCCACCCGAAGGCTGGTGCACCATGATCGAAGAGTTGGGAAGCGAGAACCGCATACCGGCCTCGCCCGCCGTCAATAGAAGCGAGCCCATGGAGGCAGCTTGTCCCACCACAAGCGTCGACACTTTGGGGCGGATATACTGCATTGTGTCGTAGATCGATAAACCCGCCGTCACGACGCCGCCCGGGGAGTTAATGTACATCGAGATTTCCTTTGAGGGGTTTTCCGCCTCAAGGTGCAAAAGTTGCGCCACGATCAGCTGACTCATTCCATCATGAACCGGACCGTTCACAAAGACGATCCGCTCCTTGAGAAGACGCGAAAAGATGTCGTAGGCGCGCTCGCCGCGCGAGGTCTGCTCGACCACCATGGGGACGAGGTTCATGTACGTTTCGGTGGGGTGCTGCATGTTTTGGTGCCTGCTCTCGGTGTGACGTTATCCAAGGAGTGTTACGCGAGTCTTAGTAACGGGGACCGCGCCCCGCAAGGGCGACCCCTGGACATCAAAGTGGGACCTCTTGACACAAATGTAAATGGTGACTTACGGTAAGTCATGACTTACGATATTGCGCTCTCCGCCCTAGCCGACCCGACACGCAGGGCGATCGTCGCGGCCTTGCGGGATTCGCCGCAGCCGGTGGGCGGGATCGCCCAGTCGCTGCCGGTGAGCCGGCCCGCGGTTTCCCAGCATCTCCGCGTCCTAGCGGAAGCAGGGCTCGTAAGTGCGCAGCCCAGTGGGACGCAGCGGATCTACCGGCTTGCACCGGAAGGCTGGGTGGCCTTGCGCGACTATCTCGATTCGATGTGGGACGACGCGCTCTTGGCCTATGCGCGCGAAGCACAAAAGATGGCCGAAAGGACGAAACCATGACTGACGCGATTGAAAAAACAGTGACTGTACCGCTCGATGCGAGTGCGGCATTTTCGCTCTTTACGACAGGCATTGACCGTTGGTGGCCCAAGGATCGTCACTCCATCGCTGCCCGCGACGGTGACGGAGACAAGGCGAGGGTTCGGATCGAGGAACGCAAAGGCGGGCGCGTTATCGAGACCCTGCCAGACGGATCGGAACGACCGTGGGCCACTGTAACGGACTGGGCACCTGGCGCCCACTTCTCGCTAGATTGGTATGTGGGCGGCGCTCCCGAGGGCGCGACCCGGCTCCACGTCACGTTCACACAGACCGAAGCGGGCACCCGGGTCGATCTGACCCACGACCGCTGGAGCGTCCACGGGGACAAGGCGGCGGAGGTCTCCGCCCAATACCGGTCTGGCTGGGATCATGTGCTTTGCGCCTGCTTCCGAAAAGCATGTCAAACCCTGGAACCCACCGCATGACGCGGGTTCCTTCTCCTTAAGGCGTCTCCCCGCTGGCAAGGTGCTGGGCAGTGGCGCGCCAGAGGCAACGCGCACCGACGCCGCCGCGCGCGTGCCCACAAGCCAGACCTCAACCGTGATAGGCCGCAACCGTTTTGACCGTGGAGAACCCGTAGAGCGCCTCAAAGCCCTTTTCACGTCCGTGCCCTGAACGTCCGCGACCGCCAAAGGGCAATTCCACCCCGCCTCCGGCACCGTAGTTGTTCACGAAGACCTGCCCGGCGCGAATTGCCTTGGAGAGCCGCATTTGTCGCCCCCCATCCTGGCTCCAGACCGAGGCAACAAGTCCGTAGGCCGTACCATTCGCGATTGCGATCGCTTCCTCCTCGTCCTCAAACGGAATCACAACCTGGACGGGGCCAAAAATCTCCTCCTGCGACAGTGGATGATCCGGCGCCACGTTGGTCAGAAGCCGAGGTGCAACATAATGGCCACTGTTCGGAGCCTCGGGCAAGATCCGTCCCTCTCCAGCGACCTCGTAGGGAGCCCCACGACCCATTATCTCCTCGACAAGAGCTTTTTGCCGCGCGGAAACCAGCGGTCCCAAGTCGCAGTCGGCGACGGCAGGTCCGGCCCTCAGAGCCCTATACTGCGCTGCCATGCGCTCGGTCACCTCGTCAAAACGGCTCTTCTCCACAAGAATTCGCGACGAGGCGGAACATGTCTGGCCCGCATTCTGGATGCCCGCGTTCACAAGGAACGGCAAGGCCCGCTCGAAATCAGCATCTGAGAACACCACCTGAGGCGACTTCCCGCCCAACTCCAACGTCACAGGAACCACGTTGCGCGCCGCTGCTCCTTGGACGAGCGCGCCTACCGGCACGGAGCCGGTGAACGAAATATGATCCACGCCCGGGTGACCCGCCAGAGCCGCTCCGGCGACCTCGCCCAATCCGGGAACAACATTGAGCGCTCCGTCTGGGAGGCCCGCCTCCCGCGCCAACTCCGCGAACGCGAGCGCCGTCAGACAGGCCTCCTCAGCGGGTTTGAGAACGCAGGCATTGCCCATCGCCAAAGCGGCCCCAACGGAACGGCCAATGATCTGCATTGGGTAGTTCCAGGGCACGATGTGCCCCGTCACACCGTGAGGCTCACGCAATGTATAGACCGTGTAGCCATCAAGATAGGGAATCGTCTCTCCCATAATCTTGTCGGCGGCGCCGCCGTAGAACTCGCAGTAGCGCGCAAGCGCCCTGGCATCGGCGCGCGCCTGTTTCAGAGGCTTGCCGACATCGGTCGCCTCGATAACGGCCAATTGCTCCACGCGGTCCAAAACCAAGTGACCAAGTCGGGAAAGAACGCGTCCTCGCTCCACCGCCGTTGCTTGCCCCCAGACACCCTCGAGAGCACGCCGAGCTGCGTCCACCGCGGCATCCACATCTGCCTTCGTTCCAGCGGCGATCGCGCTGATCTCCGCGCCATTCGATGGATCCTCAAGCGGCAGGCATGCCTCCGCCGCAGACCAGGCGCCGTCAACAAATATCTGATCCGTTGGAAACCAAAGATCCACCGCTGACCCTCCCTCCAAGATGCTAGGCGCGCCACGCATCTGGGATCCGCGGCACTGCATGGATTAGTGCCTTGGTATAGGGATGCGCTGGATCCGCAAAGACCTCCCCTGTGGGGCCGCTCTCGACGATCCGTCCGGCTTGCATGACCAGAACGCGGTCGGTGACCGCGCGAACCACCGAGAGGTCGTGGCTGATGAAGAGGTAGGACAGCCCATAGGTCTCTTGCAGGTCAGCCAGAAGGTCGAGCACCTGGGCGCGGACGCGGACGTCGAGCGCAGACACCGCCTCGTCGAGCACGATTAAATCCGGCCGCGTGATCAGGGCGCGGGCGATGGCGATACGCTGCCTCTGCCCTCCCGAAAATTCGTGGATGTACTTATGCTTGTCGCGGGAACTTAGCCCAACATCCGCTAGTACCTGATCGATCCTCACTTCCGCGTCCTCGGGGCGCCCGGTCAGGTGAAATGGCTCGGCGATAAGTCGACAGACGCGGTGGCGCGGATTGAACGAGCCAAACGGATCTTGAAAGACAACCTGCATCCGTCGCCTCAGATCTGCGGGAACTCGGGGGGCGAGGACCGGCGAACCGCCAATCTCGATTGCACCGCCCTGAAGGGTTTCGAGACCGAGTATCGCGCGCGAGAGTGTTGATTTTCCGCAGACCGATTCCCCGACGAGACCAACGCTTTCACCGCGTCTCACCTCGAGGGACACTTGGTCCACTGCCCGGAGCCTTCCCGGGGGACTGAAAAGGTTGTTGCGCGGAAGCCTGTGGTCGCGTGTCGCCGCCTGGACACGAAGCACCGTTTCTCGCACCTCTCTCGATGTCCGGGCGCGGGTATATTCTGACGCCGCAAAGAGTGTTTTGGTGTAGGCGTGGGAGCGGGTGCGAAACAGCTCCTCGGTCGGACCGGCTTCAACGATCCGACCTTCCTGCATGACCGCAACGTGGGCCGCCATCTCGGCGACCACAGCAAGGTCGTGGGTAATCAGCAGGAGCCCCATGCCTTCGCTGTCGACCAGGGCGCGCAGGAGCTCCAGAATGCCCGCCTGGGTCGTGACATCAAGCGCGGTTGTCGGCTCGTCGGCAATCAAAAGACGCGGTCGGAGCGCAATGGCCATGGCGATCGAGACGCGCTGACGCTGTCCTCCGGACAGCTCATGGGGGTAGCGCTCAAGGGCGAAGCGGCTCGCGTCGAGGCCGACCCGGTTCAAGGTCTCGCGGGCCACGGCACGTGCCTCGCGGCGGCCCACGGCGCCATGGATCAACAGGGTCTCGGCCACCTGATCACCGATCGTCTGCAACGGGTTGAGCGCGGTCATCGGCTCTTGAAATATCATTCCTAACTCGTTGCCACGCAGGGATCGAAGACGTTGTTCATCGAGGGTAAGGAGGTTCTGGCCATCGAACTCAGCCGTTCCCGTGGCCCGCGCACCCGCCGGCATCAAGCCCATCAAGGCCAGCGCGGTCATGGACTTTCCCGACCCGCTTTCGCCGACGAGACCAAATACACCACCTTCCGGCATCTCAACGTGAACGCCGCGCAGGATTGGACGCCCATGAATATCAACATGGAGACCCGCGACCCGTAGGAGCGTCACGCGCAGAGCCTTTGCACACCGCGCTTGCCTAGGCACCATGGGCCCAAGTCGTGGACGCCCTTAGTGCGGCGCGCGGGCGTCACCGTGCCCGCCGGAGCTTGGGGTCCAGAAGATCGCGCAGCCCGTCTCCCACGAGGTTGAGACCGAGCACGGTGAAGACAATGGCGAGCCCCGGAAAGATCGCCATATGGGGCGCGAGGGCAATCATGGTCTGGCTGTCGGCGAGCATGCGACCCCATGACGGCGTTGGCGGCTGGGCCCCAAGTCCAACGTAAGACAGGGCCGCTTCGGCAAGAACGCCCAGCGAAAACTGGATCGTCCCTTGCACGATGAGAATATTGGCGATGTTGGTCAGCACATGTTCGAACGAGATCCTGAGCTTGCCCTTGCCAGCCACGCGCGCCGCCAGAACGTAGTCGAGTGTCCAAAGCGGCAGCGCGGCACCTCGCGCGACGCGCGCGAAGACCGGGATATTGAATATCCCAATGGCGATAATTGCATTGACCGCCGAGGGTCCGAACACAGCGGTAATGAGGATCGCGATCACCAGGGAGGGAAAGGCAAACACCAGATCGTTCCCGCGCATCACGATCTCGTCCACAAGCCCCCCGCGGTTCGCGGCCGCGAGAAGCCCGAGGGGCACGCCCGCGAGGATGCCAATTCCAACGGCGATCACGGCCACCGCAATTGAGGTCCGAGCGCCCACCATGACCATCGATAGGATGTCACGCCCGAAGTGATCGGTGCCAAGCCAATGGTTCGGCCCGGGCCCCTGCATCCGGGCGTCGATTGCCATGGCGGCATGATCGTGGGGGGTCCAAACGAAGGACAGCAGGGCCGCCATCGCGAAAAATGCAAACAGCAAAAATCCCACACACAGCGATAAAGGCCACTTCATGCCCGCCGCCTTAACCTTGGATCAACCAATGCATAGGCGAGATCCACCGCGAATGTGACAACAATCACAGACAACACCAGGAGCATTGTTACGCTCTCGACAACAATCAGGTCCCGTTGCGTGATCCCCTGGAAAATCAGCCGGCCAAGGCCGGGGAGGAAAAACACGTTCTCGATGATAATGGCGCCCGCGAGGAGAAACGAGAATTGAAGCCCGAGGATTGTCATGACCGGGATCAGCGCGTTCCTGAACGCGTGGCGGAGCACGGTCTGCCGCTCGGAGAGCCCTTTGGCCCGGGCGGTCCGGATATAGTCCTGCCCCAACGTCTCCAGAACACTCGAGCGCATTACCCGCGCGAGGATCGACGCCTGCGGCAGCGCGAGCGCGAGCGCCGGAAGCGTGAGCGCCTTTATTCCTGCGAAAAGACCCGCCTCCCAACCCGGGAAACCGCCCGCCGAGAACCAGCCAAGCCCAATGGCGAAGGCCAGCACAAGAAGCATCGCGAACCAGAAGTTTGGGACCGCAATGCCAAGCTGCGTGACACCCATAACGGCGACATCTCCCGCGCGCCCGCGCCGCGCCGCCGCCCAAAGGCCCACGGGGATCGCAATCGCAGTCGATATCATCATGGCGTAGAGTGTCAGCGGCAGCGAGACCCAAAGCCGTGCCACCACCAGCTCGGTCACCGGGACACGATACGTGTACGAGACACCGAAATCTCCCGTCAGCATGCCTCCGATCCATGCAAGATAGCGCTCAAGCAAACCGCCCTCGAGACCGAGCTCGTGACGCAGGGCCGCCACCGCCTCGGGCTCGGCATTCAAACCCAGCATGAACGCGGCCGGGTCACCCGGAATGACCTCGATCGCGCAGAATATCACGGCACTCGCCACGGCGAGGCTCAGGCCAAGGGAAACCAGGCGGGACAGCAGAAAATGCGCCATGGCGACAAGATTAGTGGACGCAAGCAGCAGACGCCATCCGGCTCGTTTTGTTGCCCGGGTCGAGACAAACACGGCGGACTCGCGCTTTTGTCGCGACATTCTAGGCGGATTCGAGCAAAAGTCTGGCAAATAAGTGGTCTCCGCTTGCAAGCTGTTATCGTATCGTTTGGCTGTAATGGTGAGACTCGGGGGGAGTCCGCTTAGGTTTGGGGCAATCTATGAAGAAACCGAATTCCCTGTTGCGCTTCGGCGTGCCTTTAGGTGCTGCGTTGGTGATGTTCTCGACCGTGCCCACGGTGCCGGGCAGCTATCAGCTCTACGGTGAGACCCTTGTGCAGCTTCGGCTTCCCGAGGACCTTTGCACCATTGAGCCCCCCTTCGAACTGGAGCTGATCGAACGGCTTGGAGAACGCGATGACCGCGACGAACTCCTTGCCTACATGCTCGAGAACTGCCCGGAAATTGGCATTGCCTTCGCTGATGTGGCCACCGCAACTCTAGGTACCCCAGACCGCGGTGAACGCCGCCGTGACGGCGACGATGATACCGTGTTCATTCCACCCACCGGCGCTCCCGACCCCAACAACCCAAACAACGACCCGGGCGATGGTCCCGGTGACGGTCCGGGTGACGGGCCAGGCGATGGGCCGGGCGACGGACCCGGTGATGGGCCAGGCGATGGGCCGGGTGATGGGCCGGGCGACGGACCCGGTGACGGGCCAGGCGACGGACCCGGAGATGGGCCGGGCGATGGTCCGGGTGACGGGCCAGGCGACGGGCCGGGTGACGGACCGGGCGATGGACCCGGTGACGGACCGGGCGATGGTCCGGGTGACGGGCCGGGCGATGGTC
>JBCCKB010000114.1:0-9429 GCA_039027595.1 Pseudomonadota bacterium
CGCGCGAGGCTCAGGCGCGCGGGTGCAAGAGGTTTTACTGCGGCGGGGGCGGCGGGCGGGCCAGAACCATCCGATCCCCGATGCCCCGTTTCATTGCATCGAGGGAACCACCAGATCCGGCGGACGGTGACCGTCATCGAAGGTCTTGATGTTGATGATCACTTTCTCGCCCATCTCGATCCGCCCCTCGATCGTGGCCGAGCCCATATGCGGCAGGAGAACCACATTCGAAAGCTCCCTCAGGCGTGGGTTGATCTCGTGTCCATGCTCGAAGACGTCGAGCCCCGCACCACCGATCTCACCCGCGCGCAGCATCCGCGTAAGCGCGTTTTCATCGATCACCTCGCCCCGGGAGGTGTTTACGATGATCGCGTCCTCTTTCATCATCTTGAGCCGCCGCGCGTTCATCAGATGAAATGTCGAGGGCGTGTGCGGGCAGTTGACCGACACGATGTCAACTCTGTGCACCATCTGATCCAGGCTCTCCCAATACGTCGCCTGCAATTCCTCCTCGACTTCCTGACGGAGGCGTCGGCGATTGTGGTAGTGCACCTGCATGCCGAAGGCCGCGGCCCGGCGCGCCACCGCCTGGCCAATCCGGCCCATGCCCAGGATGCCCAGGCGCCGACCTCCGACACGCCCCCCCATATAGGCGGTGGGTGCCCAACCGTCCCAGGCTCCCTTTTGCATGACCTGAAGGCCTTCGGGTATCCGGCGGATCACCGCAAGGATCAGCGCCATGGTCATATCGGCGGTATCCTCGGTGACCACGCCCGGCGTGTTCGACACCAAGATGCCCCGCTGCCGGGCGGACTGAACATCGATATGATCAATCCCGGCGCCGTAGTTCGCGATGAGCTTTAGGCGTTCCCCCGCCTGCGCCAGAAGGGCCGCGTCGATCCCATCGGTCACGCAGGGCACGAGCACATCGGCGTCCTTGACCGCAAGCGCCAACTCGTCGCGTGACATCTTCCGGTCTTCCGCGCGCAGCGTGACGTCGAACAGCTCCTTCATCCGGGTCTCGACCACTTCCGGCAATCGCCGCGTTACGACGACACTCAACCGCTTGCCACCCATGCCGCCTCACGCTCCGTCTTCCAATCGGGCTTTGTCTGGGGCAAACTGACAAGGAACGAGGTCCGGCACAAGCCACCGAACGGAGGCCTCGGAGAAAACGGGCAGCTAAGAAGGCTGGAATGGGAACAGGACGGCTCGGAGCCATTGCGGCGGCCATGTTGACGGCGACCTTCGCGTTGGCCGACACCACACGCGGAGCGGTCACCAACCTGCCGATCCCGCGCTACGTTTCTATGAAGACATCGGAGGGAAACGTGCGCCGCGGGCCATCCCTGTCGCACCGGGTCGACTGGGTCTTCACCCGCCGGGACATGCCCCTGGAAATCACCGACGAATACGGTCACTGGCGGCGGGTCCGGGACCTGGAGGGCGCGGGCGGTTGGATGCATTACTCGCTCCTGTCCGGCGCACGCACCGTGATCGTACAAGAAGACATGGTGGCCATGTCAATGAAGCCCGAACCCGGGGCGCAGGTGAATGCGCGCGCCGAAGCGGGCGTGATCGCGCGCCTGGGCGCTTGTACGCCCGATTGGTGCCGGATCTCCGCGGAGGGACGGCGCGGCTGGGTTCCCAAGACCTCGCTCTGGGGCGTTACGCCGGACGAGCTTAGAAACTAGCATCCGCACGCAATTCGATGTTCCCCAGGAGGCGATCTAAGCCTCTGCGTTACGGCCGCAAAAAGGGCGGCCCATTTGGCGAGGTACGATCCGAGCGCCGTCGAATGGGCGATCATTAAACGCTAATGTCCATTACAGGCCGAGGCCCGCTGCGCAACGACGATCGGCAGATGCTCAACGGCATTTTTTGCATCCTGCGCGCTGGTGCGCCATTTCGGGATTTGCCGGAACGATATGGCCCTCATGCGACAGACCACAACCGTGACGTCCGCTGGGGTAAGCGCGGGACTTGGCGCGGCATTTTGAGGCGTTGGCCATCGAGTCCGGGGACGCCTTGGTTTTTGTCGATAGCGCCCCGTCAAAGCGCTCCGCTCGGCGCCGGGCTCAAAAAGGGGGGAGTTTCGCCAATGTATCGCCCGCTCACGCGGAGGTCGCGGCAGGAAGGTTCATGCCGCCGTGGACGATCTCGGGCGCTCAAAGCCATGACGGCAAGGCGTTTGGCACGGTTCTAGACTGGGCCGCGCCGCCCACAGCCAACGTCGCGGACAAAGCCTATGGCAGCGCGAACATCCGACAAGCCATCGTTGACGAAGGTGCGCCAGCGGTGATCCCATCGACGTCACACGCCAAAGCGCCGATACCGCACGATCCGAAGCTTTGTCACATGCGGACTTTGGCCGAGAGGTTATTCTGCAAAATGAACGCTATGCGGCAGATCACCCCGCGATCCGAAGCGCCGAAGCGAAACGTCTTGTCCATGCTCCACCTCTTCGCAACGTCGCACCTAAATGGCGGCTGAACTAAGTCCAAACCCTAATATCGCTGGTGTACGGGCTGTGTACGGATTGTGCACGCTCTGTGCGCCACCGAATGCGCGCTTGACCTAAAGTTGACTTGAGGCCCTAGGGTCGCTGCGACTCACACATCAAGCGAGGATATCCGATGCCAGAAGCCCGTCTCGAACATGTCAATGTCACCGTATCGAACCCGCAAGCCACGGCGGCCTGGCTCGCCCGCGTCTTTGGCTGGGAAACCCGCTGGGAAGGACAAGCGACGGGGGGAGGCTACACGATCCACGTGGGTGAGGACGCGACGTATCTGGCGATCTACACACCGCCAGGCGACGTATCTGACAGGCCGCGAAGCTATGGCACGAAGGGTGGGCTGAACCACTGGGCGGTGGTGGTCGACGACCTCGACACGATCGAGGCACGGGTTCGCAAAGAGGGCTTTGAGCCCTGCAATCACGGTGACTACGAGCCCGGACGCCGGTTCTATTTTCACGACGGCGATGGGATCGAGATTGAGGTCGTTAGCTATGCCTGACCAACCGCGTCAATGGAGTGAACCCATTGCTTTGTCATTAAAATAGGCGTTTCCCGGCCGAGGTGAAACGCGGTAATCTCTTGCGCAGATCCCGGGAGGTGCCCCCTGGCCCGCGCCATCACGCTTAACCTTTCCGCGAGTTTCGCCTCGGTCACCGTGGCCGTCGCCCTCGTGGCCTTGAAACTCTGGGCGTTGGGAGAGACCGGAGCCCTGTCCGTCGCCGCATCCCTAGCGGATTCGGCAATGGATCTCATGGTCTCTCTCGGCGGTCTCGCGGCAATCGCCTATGCCGCAAGGCCACCCGATGACGACCATGCCTTCGGGCATTCCTCGGCCGAGGATCTTGCCGCCCTGGGCCAGGCCGCGTTTATCCTGGTGGCCTCCATAGCAATCGCCTGGGCGTCGGTGTCCCGCCTTCTCGCGGATGTTCCGCCCGAGCTGACTTACGAGCTTCGCGGCATGGCGGTCATGGGCTTTTCAACGTTTCTGACCGCGGGACTCGTCCTTTGGCAACGCCGCGTCGCGGCCGAAACCGGCAATCGCGTGGTACGTGCCGAGTCCCTCAATTACATGGGCGATCTGATTCCCAATATTGGCGCTATCCTGGCTCTTGTCGCATCCGTCTCCTTCGGTCTCACGCGAATTGATTCCGTGGTGGCTCTGGGGGCATCCGCCATGTTGGCGATCGGCGCGATCCGCATCGGCAAGGACGCCACCGACGCGCTGATGGACCGCCGAGCCGATCCAACGCTGATCGCACGCATCGAGGACATTGCGCGCGATTGGCCGGGTGTGCGTGGCTTTCATGACTTGAAGACGCGGACTGCCGGCAGCCGCGTGTTCGTCAACCTCCATATTGAGCTCGACGGCACCCAGAGCCTCAACGACGCGCACGCCATTGGGGCCAGCTTGCGCCGCGCGATCATAAAGGCGGTGCCTCAAGCCGATGTGATGATCCACAAGGATCCCGTCGGCGTCGCCCGTCACCCAGAGGACAACAGGCGCTAACGCTCTTCCGCCTGCTCGTGCTGGCGTCTGCCCTCACCGGACTTGCGGGGACGGGCTTTGTGGCCCTGGCGCTTCACCAGAACGGCCTGGCGCTTGGCGACGTCGACATGGATGGAGACGGACGGACAACGCTGGGCGAGGCCCTAAGGGCGCTGGAGACAGGGGTCAGGTCGGTCCAGCGGGACGGCGAAGATTGTCGCGAACTCTATAGCCTCAAAGACGGCCGACCCATTCGCACGCTCTACCCATAGGGACGGAAAACGCCACGGGCCGCGACCCTCTGGCCCGGCTAGTCCGCACCGACACTTCAGGCCGCCACGAGGCCGCGTCCCTTGAGCAAAGCCTCCGGCCCCGGCATGCGCCCACGGAAGCGAAGGTACAAGTCCTCCGCTTCTTCCGAGCCGCCCACGGAAAGGATCGCCTTCTCGAGACGCCTCGCGGTCTCGGAGTCAAACGCATCTCCAACCTCTTCAAAGGCTTCGAATGCATCGGCATCCATCACTTCCGACCACATATAGCTGTAGTAACCGCTGGAATACCCGTCACCGGCGAAGACATGGGCGAAATGCGGGGTCGCGTGGCGCATCCCAATGGCTCGCGGCATCCCAATCTCCTCGAGCAGTTCGGCCTGCCGCTGCATCGGATCGGCTGGGGGTGGCCCATCGTGAAACGAGAGATCGACGAGCGCCGAGGCCGTGTACTCGACCGTCGCAAACCCCATGTCGAATGTCCGCGCGCCGAGCAGCCGCGCCAACAGCTCGTTCGGCATGGCGGCGCCCGTCTCCGCATGGGTCGCGAATTCGGCCAGCACCTCTGGAACCTCCAACCAGTGCTCGTAGAGCTGTGAGGGCAGCTCCACGAAGTCGCGCGCGACCGATGTTCCGGACACGCTCTCATAGGTGACATCCGACAGGATCTGGTGAAGTGCATGGCCGAATTCGTGAAACAGCGTGCGGGCGTCGTCGTAGGACAAGAGCGCCGGGGCCGCTCCGGTGGGTTTGGCGAAGTTGCAGACATTGATCACAACCGGGCGCACCTCGCCGCCGAGCTTGCGCTGAGACCGCAAGGCCGAACACCAGGCGCCCGAGCGCTTTGAGGCCCGCGCAAAGTAGTCACCGATGAAAAGCGCGAGATGCGCACCGTCTCGCTTGACTTCCCAGGCCCGGGCATCCTGGTGGTGCAACGCAACATCCACGGGCGCAAACTCCAAGCCAAATAGCCGGCCGGCGCAGGCAAACGCTGCCTCGATCATTCGGTCGAGCTGCAAATAGGGCTTGAGTTCCGCCTCATCGAGATCGTGCTCGGCCTTTCGACGCTTTTCCGCGTAGTAGCGCCAGTCCCAAGGCTCAAGCGGCCCGCTGATCCCGTCTTGGCGCAACATGTCCTCAAGGCGTTCCGCATCCGCGTTGGCTGCGGCCCTTGCGGGCGCCCAAACCTCCATCAAGAGGCCGCGCACTGCCTCGGGCGTCTTGGCCATTTCGGTCTCAAGCTTGAAATCAGCGAAGCTTTGATATCCCAAAAGGGCCGCCCTTTCGGCACGCAAGGCCAGGATTTCGGTCGCTATCGCCCGGTTGTCGGTCGCGCCGCCATTGGCTCCACGGGCTGTCCAGGCCTCGTAGGCCTGCTGCCGGAGTGCCCGATTTGGCGAGAACTGCAGAAACGGCACGACAAGCGAGCGCGACAGCGTCACGACTGGACCCTGTGCGCCGCGGTCCTCGCCCGCCGCGCGCGCCGCGTCGGCGACAAAATCGGGCACCTCGTCGAGATCACCCTCTGCAAGCGGCATTGCCCAATCGGCTTCGTCCTTCAATAGGTTCTGGGTGAACTCGGTCCCAAGCGTCGCAAGCCGCGCCTTGATCGCCTTGAGCCGCTCGCGGTCCTGCCCCTCAAGTTGCGCGCCGGCGCGAACAAAACCGCGCCGCGTGAGCATCAGAACCCGCGCTGCCTCCGGCGAAAGATCGAGGCTATCGCGGGCCTCCCAAAGCGCTTCAATCCGAGCAAACAGCGCCGCGTTCATTGTCACGTCCGAGGAGTAGGCCGCGAGCTTTGGTGCAAACTCGCGTTGCAGCGCGTTTCTTGCCTCGTTCGTATCGGTGCCCGCCAGTGTATAGAACGCGCCCAGGACCTTGCCCAAGGTTTCATCTGAAAGCTCCAGAGCCTCAATGGTGTTGGAAAAGTTCGGCGGCTCGGTGTTCTCGGCGATTTTGGAGATCGCGGCGCGCGCTGTCTCGAGAGCCGCGTCGACCGCTGGAGCAAAGTGATCGTCGCGAAGCTCCGCAAAGGGGGCAACACCAAAGGGGGTTGTCCAGTCATCGAGCAGCGGATTGGTCATTGGGGTCTCCGTAGAAGAAGGGTTCGGGGATGGTTCACGCTCGCGCGGCCTAGGTCCAGCCTCTTTCTGTGGGATCCGGATCTAGAAGAGCGATCCTTGGCTCGGCGGTGTCGGTTTGGCCTTTGGCGCTTGCCGCGCCGTGCTGCCGCCCGCCGGACGAAGTCTACCATCCTTGAACTGGATCTCCAACGCGCTCGCATCGCGGGCCTCGGCGGCCGTCGTGACCACCGCGCCGCCATTCCAAACGACCGCATAGCCGCGCCCGAGGGTCTCTTCATAACCAAGGCTGCGGCGCATGCGATCTAGAGAGGCAAGGCCATCTGCTCTGACGGAGACGAGACGGTCGAACGCCGCACCGAGACGCTCCCAAAGTTGGCCAAGTTGCAAACGGCCCTCATGCGTCCTGCGCTTCTCGTCCCGCAGGGTGCGGCTCAAGGCTGGCGCGAGCCTGGAAGACAGACGCGCAAGCGTTGCCCGATCGCCCGCGATCCGTGTCGCGAGAAGGTTCGGTCGAACCACCGAGGCGACCTCGGCCAGGCGCGCGCGCTTGACCTGAGCCACCGCTCGGAGAGCGGCGGGCAATGTTCGCTCGGCCGCATCAAGACGCTGGCGTGGTGTCTCGAGCAGCGCCTCTTTGCGCGGCAGGCCGCGAGACAAATCGCGGAGCCGCTCGCGCCGGCGCTCGAGCGATTGCGCTGCCTGCGCCGACAGTCGGGCACCCTGTGACTCGAGATGCGCAAGAAGGTCGAGCCGCACGGGGACGGCAATTTCCGCCGCGGCCGTGGGCGTCGGAGCCCTCCGATCGGCCACGTGATCAATGAGGGTCGTATCGGTTTCATGGCCCACCGCGGAAATCAACGGGATCTCCGAAGCCGCTGCCGCCCGGACGACGATCTCTTCGTTGAAGCCCCAAAGATCCTCGATAGACCCACCGCCGCGCGCCACGATGAGCACGTCGGGCCGGGGGAGTGCGCCATCGGGGCCAAGGGCATTGAACCCCTTGATCGCGCGCGCCACCTCGGGCGCGCATTTGTCGCCTTGAACCGCGACGGGCCAGACCAGGACCTCTCGCGGAAATCTGTCGCGCAGCCGGTGCAGAATATCACGGATGACCGCGCCCGAAGGCGAGGTGATGACGCCCACAACCTCCGGCAAGTAGGGAAGCGGTCTTTTGCGTTCAGGCGCGAACAGCCCTTCCGCCTCGAGCACTCTCTTGCGCTGTTCAAGCATCGCCATCAGAGCGCCCACCCCGGCTGGCCGGACATCCTCGATCACAATCTGGTATCGTGACTGGCCCGGGAAGGTGGTGAGGCGGCCCGTGGCGACAACCTCGAGGCCCTCCTCGGGTTGCGTCTTTAGGCGGTTCGCGACGCCTTTCCATATAACGCCGGCCAACACCGACCGATCGTCCTTCAGATCGAGATAGACATGACCAGAGCGCGGTCTCGACACGCGGCCCACCTCACCCCGGACCCGCACAAACCCAAACTCACCTTCAACAACGCGCTTGACGGCGCCCGAGAGCTCGGAGACCGAGAATTCTGGTGTGTTCTGCCCTTCGGCGGGCTCGTCAATCAGATCCATCCATCGCCCCTCGGTCTGTCAAGCAAGTCTAGGCCCTCCCGCGCCCGGCGTCACGCCCGACGCGGAGCGTGTCTTCTTGTTCGGCTCCGCGCCATCCGATATCCGCAAGAGCCATGGCAGGCGGCATAGGGGCAAACGCGTGAACATTCTGATCCTGGGCGGCGGGGGCCGTGAACACGCCCTCGCCTGGGCGGTCAAACAGAACCCAAAATGCGACCGCCTGATCGTCGCACCAGGCAATGCCGGAATTGCGGAAATCGCCTGGTGCGCGGCGCTCGACATCGAAGATGGCGGCGCGGTCGCCGAGTTCGCCCAGGCGAACGGGATCGATTTCGTGATCATCGGCCCGGAGGCGCCCCTGGCGGCCGGGGTCGCGGATCGGCTTCGCGAGGCCGGGCTTTTGGTCTTTGGACCGTCCGCGGCGGCGGCGCGTCTCGAAGCATCGAAAGCCTTCACAAAGGAGATCTGCGACGCGGCCGGGGCCCCGACCGCGGCTTGGGCGCGGTTTTCGGACGCCGATGAGGCGCGCGCCTACGTGGCGTCGAAGGGCGCGCCGATCGTCATCAAGGCCGACGGCCTTGCCGCGGGCAAAGGCGTGATCGTCGCGGACACCACGGACCATGCGCTCGCGGCGGTTGATACGATTCTGGGAGGGGCGTTTGGGGCCGCGGGCGCAGAGGTGGTGATCGAAGACTTCATGGAGGGAGAGGAGGCGTCGCTCTTTGTGCTGGTCGATGGCGAGGAGGTCCTGGCGCTTGGCACCGCGCAGGATCACAAGCGCGTGGGTGAGGGCGACACCGGCCCAAACACCGGTGGAATGGGCGCCTATTCCCCCGCCCCGATCCTGACCGAGGCGATCGAAGCGCGTGTGATCGAAGGAATTGTTCTGCCCACCATGGCAGAGATGGCGCGACGGGGGACGCCCTATCAGGGTGTGCTTTACGTCGGGCTCATGATCAAGGAAGGGGATGCGCGGCTTGTGGAGTTCAACGTGCGCTTTGGCGATCCGGAGGCACAGGTTCTCATGATGCGGTTGGGCGCCCAGGCCCTTGACCTTCTTCAGGCCGCGGCGGAGGGCCGGTTGCGGGAGGCGCAGGTGAACTGGGCGGAGGATCATGCTTTGACTGTGGTCATGGCGGCGCGAGGATACCCGGGCGACTACGCGAAAGGCTCGCTGATCGGCGGTCTTGCAGAGCTTCCCGAAGATTCCCGCAACATGGTCTTTCATGCGGGCACTGAGACGGTGGACGGGAAGGTTCTGGCCTCGGGCGGGCGGGTTTTGAATGTCACCGCACGCGCCGAAACCCTAGAAGCGTCGCGCGAGGCGGCTTATGCGATGGTGGATCGAATTGACTGGCCCGGCGGGTTTTGCCGGCGCGATATAGGCTGGCGGGCACTGCCAGAGCGCTGAGGCGGTCTGGCCAAATGGGGGCGCTGCCCCCCTCTTGGCCTCGACGAGGCCAATTCACCCCCCGGGATATTTAC
>JBCCKB010000115.1:0-9382 GCA_039027595.1 Pseudomonadota bacterium
GCATGCAGGCGTTTCGCGCCGAATACGCACAGTGGACCGACCTCGGCTACCTTAAATAGCAAACGACGATTGAGGCGCCCGGCGGCTTGCGCCGTCGGGCGTGTCTGCGGTTAAGTGGCAAGGTCGCGCAACGATGCCACAACGGGGGACACGCCCGACGGCGCAAGCCGCCGGGCGCCTCAATCGTCGTTTGCTATTTCAGGTAGCCGAGGTCGGACCACTGTGCGTATTCGGCGCGAAACGCCTGCATGCTATCCCAGACATTCTGGAAATCGGGGTTGGCGGCGATCTCTTCTGCCACAACTTCTTCCCACGCACCGGCGAATGTCGCCAGCATCTCATCGGACCACTTGTGGATCGTCACGCCCGCTTCGGCCATCTCCGCCAGGGCCTTCCCTTGGATGGCCTCTCCTTCCGCCAGCTGTGTCGCGACGTTCGCGCGGCAGGCGGTCGAAATCATGGCGCGCTGCGCGTCGGTCATGCTGTCCCACTTAGCCTTTGAGATCAGCAGCTCCTGGATCGTCGACTGCTGGTGCCAGCCCGGGAAGTAGTAGTGTTTGGCGATGTTATAGAAGCCTAGGTTCTGGTCGATTGCCGGCATCGAAAACTCGGTCGCGTCAATCGTGCCGCGCTCGAGCGCGGGATAGATGTCGCCGCCAGCCAACAGCTGAGTATCGACGCCGAGCTTTTGCATCACCTTGGCGCCAAGGCCGAAGAAGCGCATCTTCAAACCCTGAAGGTCTTCGGGTGAGTTGATTTCCTTTCTGAACCAGCCTGACGCCTCGGGCGCGATAACGCCGCAAACCAGCGACTGGATACCATCGCGGTTGTAGATTTCGTTCATCATCTCCTCGCCGCCAGCATACCAGTGCCAAGCGAGGTATTCGCCAGCCGAGGGACCGAACGGAACCGCGGCAAAGAGGTTATACGCCGAGTTCTTCGCCCCCCAATAGCCGGGAACGGACCAACCGGCATCGACCGAGCCGTTGGAGACGTTGTCGTAGATTTCCAAGGGCGGCACGAGCGCGCCGGGCTCAAAGAACTTCATCTCAATTTCACCGCCAGAGATCAGGTTCAATGTGTCCTGCAACTTGACGCCTGCTTGACCCAGCTGCACGAGCGAGCCCGGGAATGTCGACGGCATATTGATGGTAACCTCTTGCGCCATAGCGCCGGTTGACATCATTCCCGCCACTGCGGCGGCTGACAAAATTCTTTTCATGGTTCTCCTCCAAGTGGTTGTCCGAATTTGTGTATATACGCTCCCGGAGAGTCGGACCTCTGTTCTTCCGAGAACGATGTGTTTTTTGCCTTAGCCTAGGCTGCACGAACGGCCCCATGCAAACAAGCTGTTGCAGATCAAAGGACCGCAGCCTTATCCATCCCACCTTCGCCTTGGTGCTCCTCTCACCCGTCCGGCCGAGACTTCCACTGCTTATTGGCAGGAATCCCCTGCCGGAGCCTCCGATGGTTAACATCAGAAACGCAATTCGCGCTACCCGTTCGCTGTTGGACCGTCATCGATAACCCGACAAGCGCCCCGGAAGACCTTGTGTCGAGCTTCCAAAACCCAGTGGCATGCCCTTCCGTCCCCTTCTTTCTGATCGATGACACCGGTGTATGACGAACAATGTGGACATTAACGTATTCATTGCATTATGCTTCTGTCAATGCATTGCGGCGCTCCATCGAGGCGTCCAGCTTGAGCGCGAAGGGAGGGGAATGAGTTCCAACCATTGGGCAGTCTATGCGGTGAAGTACGCGGAGCGGAACGCGAGAACGCGTGCCGATAGCTTTCTCTCGGACGACCACCCCACCCTGCCCCATGGGATGGATTACTTCGTTTGGCTGCTCGACAACGGGTCGTCGCAGATCCTCGTGGACACTGGCTACGAGGCCAGCGAAGGGGCGCGACGCGACCGTCCGATCCTTCGAGACCCGGCACGCGCGATAGAGGCCGTGGGCGCCTCGGCGGAGAGTATGGACACCGTGATCATCTCGCATCTTCATTACGATCACGCGGGCGGGCTCAACCGATACCCGAAAGCGCTGTTTCATCTTCAAGCGGCTGAAATGGCGTTTGCGACAGGACCCATGATGTGTGACTGCGCCGCAAGGGAGCCGTACACGGCCGAGCATGTTTGCGACATGGTCCAACACGTCTTTTCGGGGCGCGTGGCGTTTCACGAGGGTGATGCGGAGGTGGTGCCGGGCGTAACCGTCCATGGCATCGGCGGACATTCAATGGGACTGCAAGCGGTCAAGGTCGAGACGGAAAGCGGGCCGATATGCCTCGCATCCGACGCCGCGCACTATTACGAGAATTTCCAGGCGCGAAAGCTGTTTCCAATCGTTGCCGACAAGGCTGCGATGGACGCTGGATTTGACCGCATCGTGGAGCTCGCGGATGGCGCCGAGGAACGGGTAATCCCAGGCCACGACCCGCTGGTGACCGAGCGATTTGAAGCCTATGGGCACAGTGGATTTGTCTGGAAGCTTGCCTAACCAACACGATGTACAGAGGCCCGGGTGACACAAGGGATTGAACAATTTACGCGTGTGAAAGCGCGGCGGTGTGCCGGGAGCGGGCAATGCGGGACGCGCTGAGATCCGGCCGTGTCGCTGATGCCTATGCGCGTCTAAAGGACGAGATCCGCACCGCCCGCATGCCCCCCGGCTTCCAGGCCACCGAACCCGAGATCGCGCTGCGACTTGGAATGAGCCGCACACCGGTGCGCGAGGCCCTTGTGCGTCTCGAAGCGGAAGGGCTGATCCGGCTGATTCCGCGTCGAGGAGCGCGCGTCCTTCCAATCCGGCCGGAGGACATGCGCGAAATCTACCAAATCTTGACCTCGCTCGAACCCGACGCCGCCGCAAGCGTCGCCGCGCGCTGCCCAAGCGCCGCAGACCTCGCGCCACTCGAGGCCACTACGGCCGAAATGGAGTCCGCCCTTGGCGAGACTGACCTGGAGCGTTGGGCGGATGCGGACGACCGGTTTCACCTGAGCCTTTTGGATCTGCAGGGCAATAACCGGCTTAAAAGCGTCGTGATGGCCCTCTTCGACCAAGCGCATAGGGCAAGGATCGTCACCCTTCGGATGCGAAATCTTCCAGTGAAGTCGACCGAGGAGCATCGCGAAATCCTCGAGCATCTGCGCCAAGGCAATGCGGAGGCGGCGCGGCGGGTTTTCCGGCAGCACCGTGAGCGAGCAGCGCGCGAATTGATGGCGATCTTGGAGAAATACAAGCTTGGTCAGCTTTGATGACCAACGCGATCGGTCCGAGTGCCTGAGAGTAGGTTAGGCTTTGGGGGGAGAGAGACTTTGGGAGCCACACTGCGCATCGCCCTTATCGAGGGAGATGGAATAGGACACGACGTGTCGGAAGCCGCAATGGCGGTGGTTGCATCCGCATGCGCGCGGGCTGGAACTGCTCCGCTTGAAATCGAGCCCATCGCTGCCGGGGCACGCTATTTTTCTGAAACCGGGCGTGATATCGAACCCGGTGGCGAAGAGCGGGCCGGAGCCGCGGATGCGATCTTCTTGGGCGCAATCGGACTGCCAAGTGTGCGTCAACCAGATGGCACGGAAATTTCTCCGCATTTGCGTCTACGCGACCGGTTCGGCCTCTATGCGGGTGTTCGCCCTATCAAAGCCTATCGCGGGGCACCGGTGAGGCTTGCCGACCCGCAGGCGGGCGCGATCGATTTGGTGATTTTGCGCGAATCCACGGAGGGCCTGTTTTATTCGGCCGCGGCCCATGGGCGCAGCCAAATAGTTGAAGACAAGGAAGTGCGCGACACGCTCCGCATTACCCGAAAGACCACCGAGAAGCTGCACAGGTTCGGGTTCCGGCTTGCCGAGCGGCGAGCGGCACGTGGGAAGCCTGGGCGGATCACCTGTGTTGACAAGGCCAATGTCTTTGCCTCGATGGCGTTCTTTCGGAAGATCTTCGACGAGATCGCCCTCGAATTCCCTGAGATTGAGACCGGGTACAACTATGTCGACGCGCAAGCCCTCGATCTGATCAGGCGCCCATGGGAATTCGATGTCCTGGTTATGGAGAACATGTTCGGCGATATCCTGTCAGATCTGGGCGGCGGCCTCGTCGGCGGCATGGGAATGGCCTCTTGCGCAGAGATCGGCGATGCCCACGGCCTGTTTCAACCGGCCCATGGCTCGGCGCCGGACATCATGGGGCAGGACAAGGCAAATCCCCTTGCGGCCATCTTGTCCGGTGCGCTGATGCTCGACTACTTAGCTGAGAAATCTGGGTCCGAAGCCCATGCGGATGCCGCTCGGCGGATCGAAGAGGCTGTCGAGAGCGGGTTCTCATCCAACCGTCTCCGCCCAATTGAATTTGGCGGGGATATGGGCACGAAAGCTGTCGCGCAAGAGACGGTCCGGATCCTGAGAGGCTGAGAATGAGCGTGCTCCTGGGCGCAATCGCGGACGACTTCACCGGGGCGACCGACCTGGCAAATACCCTGGTGTCCGAGGGCATGCCGACAATTCAGATGCTGGGCGTGCCCGAAAGCAACGCGGTTCCAGACGGCGCGAGCGCCGTTGTGATCTCGCTAAAGACCAGAACAAAGCCCCCTCGAGAGGCCACCAGGCAGGCGCTGGAAGCCCTCGAGTGGCTCCGCGCACAAGGCGCGCGCCAGACAATGTTCAAATATTGCTCCACCTTCGATTCCACGGACCGAGGCAATATCGGACCAGTAGCGGATGCGCTACTCGACGCGCTGGGAGGTGAGTTTGCCTTGGTTTGCCCGGCCTTTCCCGAAAACGGTCGCACCGTCTACAACGGCATGCTCTTTGTCGGGGATACTCCGTTGTCGGAAAGTCCTATGAAGGATCATCCGATCACGCCGATGCGCGACTCGAGCCTTCGGCGGCTTCTCGAAGCACAAAGTCGTCACCAGGCGGGCCTCATTCCGCTGCAAGCTGTTCGCTGCGGCGCCGCGGCCGTCAGAAGCGAGATGTTGGCTCTGCGCGCGGCAGGGGTCACGTATGGTGTTGCAGACGCCTTGACCGATGGCGATTTGCGCGTGCTGGCCGAGGCGGCCGTGGACAATGAGCTCATCACCGGTGGTTCTGGCATCGCACGCGGGTTGCCCGAGAACTTCCACATGGCGGGTGCGCTACGTGTAAGAAGCTCTCCGTCGCGGCCACGGGTCTGCGGTCGTCGTCTTGTTCTCGCGGGGAGCTGCACGCCCACCACGCGCACCCAAATTAGCTGGGCAAAAGAACACTGGCCTTGCCGAAAGATCGAAATTGAACGTTTGGGCGACCCCGAAGACGAAGTGAATTCCGCAATCGCATGGGCAGCCTCACAGCCCGAAGGCGCCCCTGTCGTCTTGTACGGCTCCGACGACAGGGAAGAGGTCGCGCGGGGGCAGGCTCGGTTTGGGGCGTTCCGGGCTGGCGAAATGATGGAAGCGGCGATGGGCAGGATCGCGGTCGCGCTCCACGAAATTGGCTTCCGTCAGCTCGTCGTCGCAGGCGGGGAAACGTCCGCCAGCGTTGTGAGCGCACTTGGCCCCCATGCCTTGCGCATCGGTCCTGAAATAGCACCCGGCATCCCATGGACCGAGGCGCTTGGCACGCCACCGTTGGCGCTCGCGCTCAAGTCGGGGAATTTCGGAGCTGAGAGTTTCTTTGCCCATGCCTTCGAGATGCTCGACTGAAATAGGGCAGGCTAATGCAGGTTATGCTCTCACGCGCTGACCCTCGGGGTCGTAAACGGCCCCCGAGATCACCGTGGCTCCAAACCGTTCGCCCAGCAGATCAACAACCATCTCCGCCCCGAGCTCGGCAAGGTTCGGCTCGACATAGGCAAGAGCGAGGTTAAGGCCCGTCCGATGCCCCCATGCGCCGGACGTGACGGTGCCGACCACTGCGTCCCCCTGCATCACCGATGCGCCACCATGGGCAGGCCGATCACCGCAGTCGAGGCTTAGGGACACGAGCTTTCTGCGCGGACCCGCGGCCTTTCGGTCCAAGAGAGCGTCCTTGCCGACAAACTCGGACTTCTCCAGTTTCACAAAGCGTTCGAGCCCGGTTTCAAGCGGGTCAAACTCGGTCAGAATGTCGGATTTCCAGTGGAGATAGCCTTTCTCGAGCCTCATTGCCTCGACAGCGCGGCCGCCGAAGAGGCGAAGACCATGGCCCTCTCCGGAAGCACGCAGCGCCCGGTAGGCGGCCACAAGCTGCCCATTGGGCACATGGATTTCGTAGGCAAGTTCCCCGGAAAAGCTCACCGCAAGAACAACAGCGGGCGCGATCCCAACGAAGATCTGTCGCACGCCGAGCCAAGGAAACGCCTCGACCGAAACGTCACTTCGCGTGGCCCCACTCAGAACGTCCCGAGCTTTCGGGCCCGCTAGAACAAGGATCGTCCAATCGTTTGTTAGGCTTCTGATCTCGACATCCTCGTCCGCCCGCCGGTGCTGGATCAACCAGTCCATGTCGTGGAACTCCGAGGCCGCCGCCGATCCGTACCAGATGCGCCCCGGCCCGTTGGGGCCAGCGGGTAGATTGGCAATCGTGGCCTCCGATTTGACCATCCCCTGCTTGTTCAGGAGATATCCCAAACCCACGCGGCCTTCCCGCTTTGGCACGTTCCCGCAAATCATCCGGTCGAGAAAGGTCCGCGCATCGCTGCCCGTGATTTCAAGACGGTTGAACCCGCAGACTTCTGTGAGCCCAACACCGGACTGAACCGAACGGACCTCTTCGCCCACGACCGCGTCGACCTCGTTGAACCGAAAGCCATGGGTCTCAACGAAGTCGGGGCTCGGTGCGATGTAGTCGACACGTTCCCACCCATTCACTGTCCCGAAGACGGCGCCTTCCGCCGCAAGGACCTCTGTGAGCGGGGTCGTCTTTATCGGCCGACCGGCAGGACGGTGTTCATGCGGGAATTCAAAGCGGAACTCGTTCTGGTACTCCTCGATCGCCTTGACTGCGCAGAGCTCCACATTCGCATGGCCTGTAAAACGGCGTGGGTCGAGCGGCCACGTGTCAAAGCATGCCTCTCCATGGACAATTTGCTGGGCCAGAAGCCATCCGTGTCCCCCCCCCTCACCCAAGCCCGCGCGCAGTCCGATGATACAGTACGCGTTCCGCTTGCCGGGGATTGGACCGACGAGCGGGGCGCCGTCGATTGAGTATGTGATCGGACCGTTCACCACCGATTTGATCCCAACGTCTTCCAGAGCCGGCATCCGGGCAAACGCGCCCTCCAGCACGTCCGTGATCCGGTCAAGATCATTGGGGCACAAATCGTTTGAGAAATGCGGGTCAATCCCGTCCATTCCCCAGGTCCGACAGTCTTGCTCGTAAAAGCCAACCAAGAGACCGAACTTTTCTTGGCGTGAGTAGAAATCGCTTATGGGACATCGAAGTAGAGGCATCCGGTGGCCCGCGGCGCGGATCTGCGGGATCTCGTCCGTGACGAAATACTGGTGCTCCATGGACATCACAGGATGGTGGACACCCATCATCGCGCCCACTTCGTTCACCCGGTACCCGCAGGCGTTCACGACGATATCGGCATGGATCTCACCTTTTTCGGTCTCAACGACCCAGGTGTCGTCGTCAAGCTGCCGCAGGCCGGTGACGGCAGTATGCCGGTAGACTTCGGCGCCCGCATGTCGCGCGCGCCGGGCCAAGGCCTGGCAAAGCTGGGCCGGATCAATATCCCCATCGAGCGGATCCCAAAGGCCGCCAAGTAGGTTATCGGTTGCCAAAAGCGGATGCCGTCGGGCGCATTCCGCAGCATCGATCACCTCGAACTCAACTCCCATACCCCGCGCCATCGAGGCAAAATGCCGATAGCCGTCCATCTCGGCCGCAGACTGGGCCAGCCGGATCCCGCCGTCGCCGTGGTGGTAGTTAATGGGGTAGTCCGGGTCGTCCGCGAGTTCCTTGTAGAGCGCGATAGAATGGCTCTTCAGTCCAACCATGGTCTGGTTCATGCCGAAATTCGTAACTTGCGCGGCCGAGTGCCAAGTTGTCCCGGACGTGAGCTCATCGCGTTCGAGGAGGACCACATCGCTCCAGCCCTCCCGCGTCAGGTGGTAAAGCGTTGAACAGCCCGCGATACCTCCGCCGATGACAGCGACTTTGGTTCTTGACTTCATGGCCAGCCTCCGTTGGACGCACACCAAAGGTGATCGATGCCAATCTCTCCGCAAGACCCAAACACGGATATTCGACTTTTTCAAAACTGAGATCAAAGTTTCACCAAGGCGCGCAGAAATGCTTGCGAGAGGACGCCTCTGACGAAACCCTAACATGGGAGGTAAGGACTTCGGTATGGAGGGCGCCAAGGCACGCAGGAAAGGTCGGCGAGAAAAGCACGCAGAACGTGCACAGCCACCTCCCAACCCCTGCCCTCCTGGCCAGACCGGAGGTCAATACGCGCCCCTTCCAGTCGTCGAAATTGAGCAGATCTTCGGGGCGGCGCTGGAACTCCTTGAAACACTTGGCATGGGCGCTGTTCCCGACCGGCTCATCCGTGACCTTGTGTCGGTCGGTGCCCGGCGGACGCCTCAAGACCGGATCGCGCTGCCGCAGAAGCTCGTCGAGGATGCCATCGCTGGAGCAGCGAAAACCTTTGTGCTTCATGGCCGTGACCCATCCCGCTCGATTGAGGTTGGGGGGTCGGCGGTTCATTTCGGAACAGGCGGGGCGGCCGTTCAGACACTTGATCTGGACACGGGACTTTACCGTCCTTCGACGCTCGCAGATCTGCACGACTTCACGAGGCTCCAAGACCAGCTAGCCAATGTGAGTTGGTTCACACGCTGCTGTATCGCAACAGATATCGAGGGCTCGTTCGCGCTTGACGTAAACACCGCCTACGCCCTGCTCCGTCACACCACCAAACCCGTCGCCACGGCCTTTACTGTGGCGGACCATGTGGCGCCGATCGCGCACATGCTTGACATCGCCGCAGGCGGTGATGGCTGGTTTGCCAAAAGACCTTTCCTCAAGGCGCATGTGAGCCCTGTAATTTCACCGATGCGTTTCGGGGAGGATGCCGTCGAGGTGGTGTATGCTTGCATAGAACATGGCATTCCGCTGTCTTGCATTACGGCGGCGCAGTCGGGGGCCACGGCCCCCGCGACCCTTGCCGGTTTTCTTGTGCAGTCGCTGGCCGAAACACTAGCAAGTCTGGTCATGGTTCATGCAATACAGCCTGGGCATCCCATGGTTTTTTCGAACTGGCCGCTTGTTATCGACCTTCGCACGGGCGCCTTTGCCGGTGGCGGCGGTGAGATCACCGTTTTGAACGCCGCCTCGGCACAAATCTCAAACTGGCTCGGCCTTCCCTCTGGCGTGGCCGCTTCGATGACCGATGCCAAGGCGATTGA
>JBCCKB010000116.1:0-9366 GCA_039027595.1 Pseudomonadota bacterium
GGTCGACCGCGCTTGCGAACGGCGCGAAGTTCGACAGCGAGTGCTGGGCGCACTGGATCGTGCCGCCCTGAACGGCCTGGGCGAGCGCACCGCCGGCGCCAAGCTGCCCGCCGGGGGCGAGCTTCACATAGACCTTGCCGTTCGTGGAGTTCTGGATGTTCTCCTTGAGGTCGAGCTGCATGATCGGGTAGCTGCGCGACGCCCCAAGCACATAGGCCGTGGCGAGCGTCATGATGTGATCGGCAGCCTGCTCGCGCTCACGCTCTTCTTGCTGGGTCTGGGCCGCGGCCTCCGACGACCAGAGCATCCCGCCCGCACCGGCTACGACCGCCGCGGTGAAGCTGCCCGCGCCCGCAAGCTTTAGAAAGTTCCTGCGCTCGGCCGAGGCCAGCTCCGTTTTCCCACGATCCATGTCTTCCTCCCTAGGTGTTGTCTTTTTCTGTCGATTTTTCTTCGGCTTCCCTGCGCAGAACGCCAGCCACAAAGGCAATGCTTGCCGCGAAGAGAACCAGCATTTCACCGACGTCGCCGAGAAAGAGCTCTCCGCCAGAAGCTCCGATAAGCACATTCGCCACGAAGACAGCGGCCAATACGCCTGCGATTATGAGGTACACGGCCCCACCCTCCCTGAATGCGCCGATTCTAAGTAGCAATAAGGCCTTACAAAATCTCATGCAAGCGCTTACATTTTCAATGGTGAGGGAGGATAGACGTCAGGTTGACGTGTTTTGGGGGTCATCTCTGCTGCGTCTGAAGCGGAGAGAACGAACGGAGGGACAGGGGCATGGCTGAGAGAAAGGGGCGGGCGCGAACCACGATCCAATCATCTCCAACACTGGACGATGTTGCGCGCCTTGCGGGGGTATCCACGGCAACGGTGTCGCGATGTCTGAATTCACCACAGCAGGTCGTCGAGGACACTCGAGAGCGCGTCTTGGCCGTTGTCCGAGAGATCGGCTACGCACCCAATTTCGGAGCGCGGGCCCTCGCTGCAAAGCGTACCAACACAATTGGTGCGATCATCCCCACGATGGAGAACGCGATTTTTGCGCGCGGACTACAAGCGTTTCAAGAAGAGCTCGGTCAGCACGGCTTTACTCTGCTAGTCGCCAGTTCCTCCTACCGGCCAGACTATGAGGAGGAGCAGATTAGAACGCTTCTCGCAAGGGGTGCGGATGCGCTGTTATTGATTGGATTCCATCGTCCTTCCAGCGCCTACGCATTTCTTGAACGGCGGGGTGTTCCGTTTGTCGTCTCTTGGGCGTACCGCCAGGATGCGCAGGTCCGGTCCGTCGGCTTCGATAACCGGATTGCGATGAGGGCGCTTGCGCGGCGCGTTGTCGAGTTCGGGCACAAGCGGATCGCGATCGTGACCGCGCCGTGTGATGTGAACGACCGCGCCCGAGAACGAGTGGCGGGGATACTTGAAGCCGCAAGTGAGGTTGGTCTTGATATCGACGCGATCCGTATCGAGGAGACACCCTATTCGATCGAGAACGGGGCCGCAGCGACCCACGCGGTTCTATCGGAAAGCGAGCAAAGGCCCACGGTTGTGATGTGCGGGAACGATGTGTTGGCCGTTGGCGCGCTGCGCGCGGCGAAGAGCCTTGGCCTGCACGTTCCGGGCGATCTCTCGATTACGGGGTTCGATGATATTGAACTGGCCCAAATCGTTGAGCCGTGCCTGACAACTGTTCATGTGCCACATCGCGAAATGGGTCGGCAAGCGGCGAAGGCGATTAGCAGTCTGTTGCGCACCGAAGACGTACCCCAGAACCAGTGCTTGGAGGCCAGGGTTGTTTTGCGGGAGTCCTTGGGCCCGGCGGCGTCTTGATGCGACTGTACGCCTCGCGTCGAAGCGGATAGACGTCGGGTCGGGACAACCCGGCAGGGACGGCACGCCATGGACCCCTATGCCTCGCTTCCCGGGGAAAGCCGGGGGCGGCTCCACGCGGAAGAGGACTCAGCCTTTCGGACGTGTTTTCAGCGCGATCGTGACCGGATTATACACGCCTCGGCCTTCCGGCGCCTTAAACACAAAACGCAGGTCTTTATCGAGCATGAGGGTGATTATTACCGCACCCGCCTGACACATTCGATCGAAGTGGCTCAAGTCGCACGAACGATTTCAGGCGTTCTCGGCCTCAACGCAGAATTGACCGAGGCCCTCGCACTCGCCCACGATCTGGGGCACCCGCCTTTCGGGCACACAGGTGAAGATGCCCTCCAAGCCCTGATGGCCCCCTATGGTGGATTTGATCACAACGCTCAGGCGATCCGGATCGTTACGACGCTAGAGCGTCACTATGCCGAGTTCGACGGTCTTAATCTGACATGGGAAACGCTTGAAGGCCTTGCAAAGCACAATGGCCCGGTTCCAGGGCCGCTTCCCTGGGCGCTTGGTCTCTATCAGCAGATCCATGACCTTGAACTTGAAACCTATGCCTCTGCCGAAGCGCAAGTGGCGGCGATTTCTGATGACGTTGCTTACAATCACCACGATCTCCATGACGGTCTTCGTGCGGAGCTCTTCTCTACGGACGAGTTGGCCGCTCTCCCAATGCTCTCCGACTGCTTCCTTGAGGTCGATCGCCGTTATCCGGGCCTGAACTATTACCGACGCAGACATGAGGCCCTGCGTCGATTCTTCGGCATTCTCGTTGAAGACGTCATTGGCATTGCGCGGGCGCGCCTCTCTGAGATCGCCCCGAAGAGTGCGCAGGATATCCGAAATGCAAACCAAAGTCTGATCGGGTTCTCTCCATCGATCACAAAGGATCTTGAGGAAATTCGCGCTTTCTTGTTCGAGCGGATGTACCGCGCGCCCTCGGTCGTGAAGGTTCGCGATGAGGCAACAGGGGTTATCAAGGATCTATTCCCGTTCTTCTTGGCGCATCCCGACCAGCTGCCGAAGCAATGGCGGAAGGATGTGCGCGCGGCGGATGGAGAAACTGCACTGGCTCGAATAGTCTCGGACTACATCGCTGGCATGACGGACCGCTTCGCGCTTGAATGCCACCGCCGCTACATTGGTGCCAGCGGGGTAGGGGAAAACGGGACCGCCTTTCCTGCTTGATCGCGCTCATCGCCTCCTGCGTTGACCGCTCCGGCGGGCGTGCTACACCGCCGGGCATGAACATCTTCTCCGATATCCGCACCCTTGTTATCGAAACTCTTGATGCGATGGTCGCCGAAGGTCAGCTCTCAGCGGACCTAAGCTACGGGGCCGTGTCGGTGGAACCGCCCCGCGACGCAGCACACGGAGACATGGCGACCAACGCAGCAATGGTGCTCGCCAAACCCGCGGGCCAAGCACCGCGCAGTATCGCAGAGGAGCTTGCCGCACGGCTTATGGGCGACCCACGCGTGAGCGTGGCAAACGTTGCCGGACCAGGTTTTATTAATCTCCATCTCGACGGGCGTGTTTGGCACGATGTCGTGGCCGAAGCGATCGATGCCGGCGCACAGTTTGGCCACTCTGGGTTGGGAGCAGGGGTCAAAGTTAATGTTGAGTACGTCTCGACCAATCCCACAGGCCCTCTCCATGTAGGTCATACACGCGGCGCGGTTTTTGGTGATGCCTTGTGCAGCCTCCTTCAGGCCGCCGGTTATGACGTGACACGGGAATATTACATCAACGATGGCGGTGCCCAGGTCGATGTTCTGGCTCGCTCGGCATACGAGCGCTACCGCGAAGCGCATGGTCTAGAGCCGGAGATCGCGGATGGTCTTTACCCCGGCGACTACCTCGTGCCCGTAGGCGCGGCAATGAAGGAGGCCTTCGGCGACAGCTTTCTCGACAAGGGCGAGGATGTTTGGCTTTCGGATGTGCGGACCTTCGCCACGGATCAAATGATGGAGATGATCCGGACAGATCTCGCGCTCATTGGCGTCCGGATGGATGTCTATTTTTCAGAGAAATCCCTTTATGGGACGGGCCGGATCGAAAGTGCCATCGATACGCTGGATGAGCGGGGGCTAATTTATCACGGGACCCTGGAGCCGCCCAAGGGCAAGATGCCGGAAGACTGGGAGCCGCGCGAGCAGATGCTGTTTCGCTCGACGGTCCATGGCGACGACGTGGACCGGCCAATTAAGAAATCCGATGGCTCCTGGACCTACTTCGCGCCGGACATCGCGTATCATCACGACAAGATCGTGCGCGGTCACACGGAGCTGATTGACGTCTTCGGGGCGGATCATGGTGGTTACGTCAAGCGGATGAAGGCCGCCGTTTCGGCGCTGACCGACGGAGCCGTGCCGCTTGATATCAAGCTTACGCAGCTGGTCAGGCTCTACAAGAATGGCGAGCCCTTCAAGATGTCAAAACGCGCAGGAACCTTCATCACCCTCCGCGACGTCGTAAGTGAGGTCGGAGCCGACGTTGTCCGGTTTCACATGCTAACGCGCAAGAATGACGCTCCATTGGATTTCGATCTGACGCGGGTGACGGAACAGTCGAAGGACAATCCGGTCTTTTACGTTCAGTACGCTCACGCGCGCGTATGTTCGGTCATCCGGAAGGCAGAGGCCTTAGGGTTGCCGCTTTCGGACAATCCAATTCTAGAGGATCCCGCAGAATTTGAAGTGGCCCGAAAGATCGCGGAGTGGCCGCGGCTTATTGAGATTGCGGCACGCAATCACGAGCCTCACAGGATTGCATTCTATCTCTACGAACTCGCGTCTGAGTTCCATGCCCTGTGGAACAGAGGCAATGATCACCCAGCGCTGCGTTTCGTCCACGACGCCGATCCAAAGGCGACGGCGGCGAAAATCGCGCTGCCTAGGGCCGTTGGCGTTGTTATTTCAGCAGGATTGGGTATTTTGGGGGTGACCCCGGCTGAAGAAATGCGCTGATCAATACGGCGCCGCGCCTCGGGTCGTACGAGCAGAAAATGAAGTCCGTCGGCACGTATCGGCGGGTCTAGAGAGGCGGCATGACACTATATCACGAAGAAGCGGGCGACGAGCCCGTGCCCGATAGCGATGGCGTTCCGGTTTCAACCCTTGTCAATTGGGCGGGCGCGATCATCTCACTCCTCCTGATGCTGGGTTTGGCAATTTGGGGATATCAGCTCCTCGTGCGCGATGTCTCTGGCGTCCCGGTCGTTCGCGCACTCGAAGGTCCAATGCGGGTCGCGCCCGAAGACCCCGGCGGCGAGCAGGCGGATTACCAGGGCCTGTCGGTCACCCAGGTGGCGGTGGAGGGGGCAGAGGAAGCGCCAACCGAACGCGTGGTGCTGGCACCTCCGCCAGTGCTCTTGGAAGAGGAAGACCTGCCCGTGGCGGCGCTGATCCCCGATGAGCCGTCCGCCACGCCAGAAGATATCGAGGAGGCCGCCGCAGAGCCTAAATCAGCGATAGAGGTGGCCTTGGCCGAAGCTCTCGGTCAGGCTTCGCTGACCTCGGACACGGAAGCGGCTCCGCAAGGACTTGCTGTTCAGAACACGGTCATCGACCAGGCGCGCGTTCGGGTGATCCCAGCCTCAATCGCTGGTGTTGCCGCGTCGCCGCGCCCACCATCCAGACCAGTGAGTTTCCAGCTGATTGCGGCGGTCTCCAATACACCTATTCCCAGCGCGCCCGCTGGTGAGGTGGATCCGGCGGCCATTCCACCTGGAACAAGGCTTGTACAACTCGGTGCATTCCCCAGCGAGGAGGACGCCCGTGCGGCTTGGGGAACTATCGAAGACAGTTTCGGAGCCTATCTCGATGGAAAGTCTCGCGTTGTGCAGGAAGCCGCCGCGGGCGGGGTCACGTTTTATCGGCTGCGTGCAATGGGCTTCGAAGACCTTTCCGACGCGCGCCGTTTCTGCGCGGTTCTGGTGGCCGAGAATGCCAACTGTATTCCCGTGATCCGACGCTGACCCACGGTGCCTACATCCTCGCCCCGGAAGGCACTAGGCTTCATGCCGAGGAAGCCCGTTTCTTTCGGGATGCCGACCCTTGGGGGTTCATTCTGTTTGCGCGCAACCTGGATAATGCACGCCAGATAGCCCACCTCACCAGCGCGCTTCGTGACACCGTCGGACGAGCGGCTCCAATTCTGATTGATCAAGAAGGCGGACGGGTACAGCGCCTCAGGCCGCCGCTTGCCAGGGATTGGCCTCCACCTCTTGAAGAAGTGGGCCGCGCTGGGGTCTTTGCTGAGCGTGTGATGGAGATCCGATACCAGATCATTGCCCGTGAACTCCTGGACCTTGGCATCGATACAAATTGTGCGCCATGCGCGGATGTTGCGTCCGTAAACACGCATCCCTTTCTCCGAAATCGCTGCTACGGAGACACTCCCGATCACGTCGCGCGCGTCGCCAGCGCCGTTGCCAAGGGGCTGCTTTCCGGAGGCGTGTTGCCGGTGATCAAGCACTTGCCTGGCCACGGTCGTGCGACAGTTGACAGCCACCTGACGACGCCATCGGTCGATGCTCAGCTGGAAGCGCTGAGGGCGACTGATTTCGCGGCCTTCAAAGGGATTTCTGGCTTGCCCCTCGGAATGAGCGCGCATGTGCGCTACCTTGCGGTGGACGATGCGCGCCCGGCAACGATTTCGCCGCCAATGATCCGGATAATCCGGGATGAGATTGGCTTTGGAGGCCTTTTGATGAGCGATGATATCTCAATGGAGGCCTTGCCCGGCAACGTGGCCGAACGCGCTTTGGGAGCGATCGAGGCAGGTTGCGATGTGGTTCTGCATTGCAATGGCAGCTTGCCGGAGATGATTGAGATCGCCAATGCGGCCGGAACGCTGGGACGAGAAGCGGCAGCCCGCGCAGAACGTGCCCTTGAACGGAGGTCGCAGCCCGAGCCAATTGACATTGCCGCACTCCAAGCGGAGTTAGAGGCGCTGAGGTTAGGCGGGCAGGATGAACGACACGGATGACAAGGTTGTGCCGCTAGAGAGCCGACTCGATGCCGAAACACTCGTCGTCGACGTGGATGGCTTCGAGGGTCCGCTTGACCTCCTTCTGACGTTGTCGCGGACGCAAAAGGTCGATCTCTTGAAAATCTCGGTTCTTGCCCTGGCCGAGCAGTATCTTGAATTCATTCGTCAGGCCAAGACCTTACGCATAGAACTTGCCGCCGATTATCTGGTGATGGCTGCCTGGCTTGCCTTCCTGAAGTCGCGGCTTTTATTGCCGCCAGACCCTGCGGATGAAGGTCCTTCGGGAGAAGAGCTCGCGGCGCATCTGGCTTTTCAGCTTCAGCGGCTTGAAGCCATGCGGGAGGTGGCCGCGCGGCTCATGGCGCGAGACCAAAAAGGTCGCGATTTCTTTGTCCGTGGCCTGCCCGAGGATGTGACGCGGATTCGGCGGATCAGCTACACGGCGACGCTTCTTGATTTGATGCAAGGCTATGCTCGGATCAGAACCAGGGATGAATTCCGGCCCTACACGATGGACCGTGAGGCCGTCCTAACGATGGAGGAGGCACTCGACGGGATGCGTCAGCTGATCGGTTTTGCCGGTGACTGGACAGAGCTCGAGACCTACCTTCCCGAAGCGTGGCGCAACGATCCTGTCCGCCGGCGCTCTGCCACGGCAGCGACCTTTGCCGCTGCCCTGGAACTCGTAAAAGTCGGGAAGGCCGAGATCCGCCAAGATGGAACCTTTGAGAAAATTCAACTGCGGACCCGCATGGATGGCTGAAGCGGACGAGACGGCGAGCCTTTTTGAAGCGCCGCCTTTGGCTGAACAGGAGCGCATGGTTGAGGCGATCTTGTTCGCGTCCGCCGACCCTGTGAGCGTCGCTGATCTCAACGCCCGGATGCCCCACGGTGCCGACGCAGCCGCAGCGCTTGATCTTCTCCGCAAGCGCTATGAGGGCAGGGGTGTTCAGGTGGTCAAGGTGGGCGACGCCTGGGCAATCCGCACGGCGTCCGATCTGGGATTCCTGATGCAAAAGGAAACCGTAGAGACCAGAAAGCTCTCCCGCGCAGCGATTGAGACCCTAGCTATCGTCGCTTATCACCAACCCGTAACCCGCGCGGAGATCGAAGAAATCCGGGGTGTCTCGGTCAGCCGAGGGACTATCGACCAACTCCTTGAGCTTGAGTGGATTCGCTTCGGGCGCCGTCGCATGACGCCAGGCCGACCAGTGACGTTTGTGGTCACGCAAGGGTTCTTGGACCATTTCGGACTCGAAAGCGCGCGCGATCTTCCGGGCTTGAAGGAATTGCGTTCCGCAGGACTTCTGGAGAGCCGGCCACCGCCCGGCGATGAAAGCGACACGGCGAGCGATGAAGAACCCGATATGTTCGAGGATGGTTGATGGCTGCTCGCCCAGCATCCCCCATGGCACTGCGACCGGGCGCATTGCACCCCCGCCCATGTGATGGAGATCGCGGCGCCTGAGTTCGCCGCGCTGTTACTCGCTAAAGGTTGGGATCTTCCACCTAGGCGGCGCGAAAGTGCTTTGACAGCTTCAGTCCCTGTCCCTGGTAATTCGACGCAATCTCGGCCCCATAGAGCGTCTCTGGTATCTCGGTCATGCGCTCGTAGACGAGCCGTCCGACCACTTGGCCGTGTTCGAGGACAAACGGGGCCTCATGGCAGCGCACCTCCAGAACGCCCTTTGAGCCTGCTCCCCCGGCGGCTGCCCAACCGAAGCCCGGATCGAAAAACCCCGCGTAGTGCACGCGGAATTCGCCGACCATCGCCATATACGGGGCCATCTCGGCGGCAAAGCCCGGTGGGATCGTCACCGCCTCCCTGCTCACAAGAATATAGAATGCGCCAGGGTCCAAAATGATCCGTCCCCGGGAGGTGCGGACTTCCTCCCAAAAGTCGTCTGGCGCATGTCCGCCAATACGGTCAAGGTCAATCACTCCGGTATGCGGCTTCGCCCGGTACCCCACAAGGTCGCCGGCTTCCGGGCGCAGATCGACCGAGAAGCCTAGGCCGTCTGAGATAACGGCAGGACCGGGGACAAGTGGCGTCCGCGCGTTTAGCGCACCAAGTTCCGCGTCCGTGAGAAGCGCCTCGCCCTGGCGAAGTCGAAGTTGGTTAAGCCGCATGCCTGGGCGCACCAACACGGAAAACGACCGAGGGCATATTTCTGCGTAGAGCGGACCAGTGTAACCGGCGCGCACCCTGTCAAACTCGGATCCGCCATCGGCAATAACACGCGTCAGCAAATCAAGCCGGCCCGTGGAGGATTTCGCATTCGCCGCCGCTTGCACATCGCCGGGGAGCGCAAGTCTCTCCATTAGAGGAATAACGTAGACACAGCCTTTCTCGAGAACCGCACCGGGGCCGAGATCAATCTCGTGCATCTGAAACTCCGCAAGCCGGTCTTCCACGGGCACATCATGCCCCGCAAGAAAACTCGCCCGAACCCGGACGGCGCGGTGCCCCAAACGTAGATCCA
>JBCCKB010000117.1:0-9303 GCA_039027595.1 Pseudomonadota bacterium
ATTCCACCTTCGGCGATCCTCGTGATCTATGCGATCATCGTGGAACAGGATGTCGGTAAGCTTCTCCTCGCGGGGTTCATCCCCGGTGCTTTTTCGGCTTTGATCTATGGTCTTTTGATCATCGGCATGGCGCTGACGCTCAAGAGTTTTGGACCTCCGGTTTCAGGTTTTACTTGGCGTGAACGTTTTGCCGCCTTGCCGCCTGCGCTCCCGATCGTCTTCGTGGTCGTGACGATCATCTGCTTCGTCTACAATCCCTTCGGAGGAGATGCCTGGGGCACGCCCACCGAGGGCGGGGCAATTGGCGCCTTCGTGGTCTACCTGATGGCGGTGTATCGCGGTATGCGGTGGCCGGAACTCAAGGCCGCTCTCTTGGAGACGGCTCAGCTGAGCGTCGTGATCTTCACGATCATTTGGGGTGTCCTCATTTACGTGCGTTTTTTGGGTTTCGCCGATCTTCCTGGGGCCTTCTCCGACTGGATTACATCTCTGACAATGTCACCTATGCTGATCCTGATCTGCATCCTTCTGGCCTACGCTGTCCTTGGGATGTTCATGGATGCAATCGGCATGCTCCTTTTGACGTTGCCGGTGGTCTATCCGGCGGTCATGGCGCTCAATGGCGGAGAGGCCGTGTCGGCGGCTGACAGTACCTTTGGAATGTCGGGGCCCATGTGTGCCATCTGGTTTGGAATACTGGTGGTCAAGATGGCAGAGTTTTGCCTGATCACTCCGCCCATCGGTCTAAACTGTTTTGTGGTGGCAGGCGTGCGTGACGACCTTACGGTTCAGGACGTCTTTAAGGGCGTCAAGCCATTCTTCATCGCCGACGGCATTACAATAGCGCTCTTGGTCGCCTTCCCATGGATTGTCCTTTGGCTGCCAAGCCTGGCTTGATCTCCAGTGCGGGCTAGGCGCCCGCGCCGCCACCCGGCGGAGACTTCACCGTTGCCCCGGGAATAAGGTGGAAGCCAATGTCGGTGCAGGTTTTGACCGGCTCGCCCGATAGCTTCGCGATCAGGATCTCTGCAGCGGTCTGGCCCAACTTTAGGTGAGAGACGTGCACTGACGTCAAACGCTTCGGAAGGACGGATGCAACTGGAAGATTGCCCCACCCCGCAATACCAATATCGTCCGGGATGTGCATTCCCCGTGCCGTGCAGAACTGGAGGCCTCCAAATGCCATGGAATCGTTCTGATAAAAGATACACTCGACTTCCCGCGCTCCTGCCAGAAGCTGCTCTGTCCCATAGTATCCAGGGTAGAAACTCGCGGTGTCATGGAGGCAAAGCTGCTTGCAGACGATGCCACCGCCATCCGCGACCGCCTTGGTAAATCCGTCAAGCCTTGCTGTCGCGGCATTGGCGGTGTCGTGGAGGGTGCCGACATAGCCAATTGCGCGATAGCCGAGCCCAATCAGGAACCGCCCCATGTCAAAGCCGGAATCAAAGTGGTTGATCCCCACGCTCATATCCAGCGGACTGGAATTGAGGTCCCATATCTCAACGACCGGGAGTCCCGAGTTGCGCAGCATGTCCAATGCGCGCACTGAGTGCGACCGACCTGTGAGGATAAGTCCCGCGGGCTGCCAGGACAAAACGGTCTGGATCCAGTTTTCTTCCTCGGCATGGGTGTGCTGAGTAAGGCCAAGCACTGTCTGGTGACCAAAGGATCCAAGTTTACGGTCAATCCCTTCAAGCACCTGCGCGAAGACTTCGTTGCCAAGATCTGGTATCGATACGCCAACGAATGTCGACGACGTGTCGCCCGCAAATACTGTCGCCAATCGATTCGGGAGGTAACCAAGGAGGTCCACCTGGGCCATGACGCGTTCTCGGGTCTTCTCCGAATAGCCGCCTTCACCACGCATGACGCGGCTGGCGGTCATCTTGGACACACCCGCTGCTCTCGCCACTTCGGCCAAGCTTATCTTATTGTTTTTCGGTGGCTTACTCACTTTTCGTCCTGGGATAGCGTTACCGGTAACTTTTTGCTTGACGTTTTTGCGCCAACCCATGAACCTTTGCGCAACGTTACGGGTAACTCAAGCCTCTTGGGAGAGCGCCTGTGGCGATGATGCGCGGAAAGCGCATGGGGAGGAACAATGCCGCAGCTCCAGCATGATGGACTGTTGTTTGATGGGATCGACAAGCATTTCGGAGGCACCTATGCCCTGAAAGACGTCTCATTGGCGGTGGCGCGCGGGGAAATTGTCGCCTTGTTGGGCGAGAATGGCGCGGGCAAGTCCACCCTGATCAAGATCCTGGGCGGCATTCATAGTCCGGATGCAGGTCGTGTCCTCATTGATGGCAATCCCTATTTGCACCGACCAGCAGGGTTCGGTGAACGGCAGAAGGTGGCATTCATCCATCAGGATCTGGGCCTTATCGAATGGATGACGGTTGCAGAGAACATTTCGCTTGCGCTTGGTTACTCGAAGCGGAGGGGCCTGATCGACTGGAGGAGCGTAGAGACGCTGGCGGCACGCGCACTCGGCCGCGTCGCATGCGATTTCGACCCGACCACCCGGATCGAGGAGCTATCGCGCACTGAGAAGTCGTTGGTGGCCATCGCGCGAGCCCTTGCCGTTGATAGCGAGTTTCTCGTGCTCGATGAGCCCACGGCGTCTTTGCCCGCCGATGAAGTCGAACGCCTCTTTGCTGCGCTGCGACCGCTTCGGGACAGTGGCGTTGGGATGATCTATGTCAGCCATCGTCTCGATGAGATTTTTCGGATTGCCGACCGTGTCGCAGTCTTGCGCGACGGGGCGATGGTTGGTGTGCGCGCGATCGAACACACCACACCCGAAGAGCTTGTACAAAAGATCGTTGGTCGCAAGACCCGTGCAACACTCAAGTCGACGGAGAAAGCGGGCGAGATCATTCTTTCTCTACATGGCTTCACCGTTGAGGGCGTGGGGCCGCTTTCGCTTGATCTAAAGCGGCACGAGATTGTTGGCCTCGTCGGTCTGCGCGGTGCGGGCCATGAACATATCTCGCGCGCGCTCTTTGGTCTCGCGGCACATGGGGGCGGCGTGAAGCTCCACAGCGAGACGCCTGACTTGCGGTCGCCTCAAACAGCGATGCGCTCGGGTATTGGGCTCATTGCCCGGGACCGCACCGAGGAGTCGGTCGCTCTTTCGCTCACTATCCGCGAGAACACCTTCCTCAATCCGGCGGGTCGCGGCCGAGCGCTCCTGAGTATCTTGTCGCCAAAGACGGAGGCTAGTCAGGCTGCAAGGATTGGCAGCGATCTCGGTCTGAGCCCGAATGAACCAAGTCTCGCCATCGAGGCGCTTTCAGGAGGCAATCAGCAAAAGGTTGTGATTGGGCGCTGGCTTGCCACTGGACGAAGGCTATTGATCTGCGAAGATCCCACGGCAGGCGTTGATGTGGGCGCGAAGGCAGAGATTTATGCGTTCCTCAATCGCGCGCTGTCCGACGGCGTGGGTATTCTCGTTGTGTCAACGGATTTTGAAGAGATCTCCACAATCTGCCACCGCGCCGTCGTTTTCAGCCAAGGGGCAATTGTCGATGAACTCACGGGAAGTCGGCTAACGACCGAGAGCCTGATCCAGGCGGCGTCTGCTGGAAACCACTTGGCAGCAAAGGACAATGCGCATGCAGTCGCTTGAGTCCGGCGCACTTGAACCCACCAAGGCCGAGCTGCGAGGGCTCTCCCTTGGGAGGCGGCTCATGCGTTTTTTGCCGGTCTACGGGTTGGTGATCCTGACCTTGCTCCTCATTCTTTTGTTTTCGGTTCTGCTGCCCAACACGTTCCCGACGATGTTGAACCTCAGGGCGATTGTCTCCGACAAGGCGATTATTGCGCTTCTCTCACTCGGTGCGATGATCCCAATGGCCGCAGGTCGGATCGACCTGACCGTGGGGTACGGAATTGTCCTTTGGCACATATTGGCAATTAGTCTCCAGACCATGCTCGGTGTTCCCTGGCCCTTGGCCGTCGCGATTGTGTTGGTTCTTGGTGCGGCTACGGGCTTTCTCAACGGTCTTCTCGTTGAGGTCGCCAAGATCGACAGCTTTATTGCAACGCTCGGGACCGGTACCGTGCTTTACGCTCTCGCCCTTTGGCACACCGGTGGACGTCAGATGGTGGGCGTCCTTCCGGAGGGCTTCTTCGCAATCAACGGCACCTTCGTTTTAGGACTGCCCATCACGGGCTACTACTTGCTGCTGATCACCATTTTGATGTGGGTGATCCTCGAGTACACGCCGATCGGCCGTTACCTTTATGCGATTGGGGCGAACCAGCGGGCGGCGCAGCTGAACGGGATCCCGACGCGTCGCTATGTGATCGGTGCGTTCATGGCTTCCGGTACAATGACGGCTCTTGCCGGCGTAATCCTCGCCTCGAAGCTTCGGATTGGGCAAGCGTCGGTCGGGCTAGAGTTTTTGCTGCCAGCGCTCGTCGGTGCATTCCTGGGCTCAACCACAATCCGGCCAGGGCGGGTCAATGTTTGGGGCACAATCGTGGGCGTTGCGATCCTAGCGGTGGGAATCTCGGGAATTCAGCAGCTTGGCGGATCTTTTTGGGTCGAGCCCCTGTTTAACGGCGTAACGCTGCTCATTGCCATTGGCATCGCCGGTTATGCGCAACGGCGCAAAGGCGCGGCAAAGCGCTGAGAAACATCACTGAGCAAGGGAGGATAATATGAGGACGAAGACACTTCTGAGCGGATTTCTGGCCAGCTCGATGCTGGTTGCAGTGCCCTTGGGGTCCCAGGCTGAAGCAACCTGGGACGGGCCGACGAACGGTCCAGTCGCCGCGGAAGGCAAGTCAATTGTCCTGGTCGCGGCCGACCTCAAGAATGGTGGTATTCTCGGTGTCACGACGGGTGTCGAAGAGGCTGCCGACGCTATTGGTTGGGACGTACGCGTGCTCGACGGTGCTGGCTCTGTTCAGGGACGTACAGCGGCGATTGGGCAGGCCATGGCGTTGCAGCCCGATGGACTTATCATCAATGGTTTCGATGCAGTCGAACAGCAAGCGGCACTTGAAGGCGTCGTGAGTGCCGGTATCCCTATGGTCGCTTGGCATTCCGGACCCAAGATCGGCTGCGACGCGCCGGGCGGTATCTTTGCCAATGTCTCCACAGACGCCATGACCGTGTCCGAAGTGGCCGCGGAGTGGGCGATGCAAGACGGCGGCGAGGGCGTAGGTGCGGTGATCTTCACGGATTCAACCTACCAGATCGCGATCGATAAGGCCGACCGCATCAAGGAAACCATTGAAGCGATGGGCGGAACGGTTCTTGAGTACGTCGATACGCCAATTGCCGATACGTCAAGCCGTATGGGTCCGCTGACCACCAGCCTTCTTCAAAAGTATGGCGACGCCTGGACCCACGCTCTGGCGATCAACGATCTCTATTTCGATTTTATGGGTCCGGCACTGACGGCCGCCGGTATTGCTGGCGACGGCTCCCCTAAGGCGGGATCTGCGGGCGATGGATCCGAAGCTGCATTCCAGCGCATCCGTACCGGGCAGTATCAAGCGATTACGGTTGCCGAACCCCTGAACCTCCAGGGATGGCAACTTGTCGACGAGTTGAACCGAGCGCTTCAGGGAGAAACATGTTCCGGCTACATCACCGCTCCTGCGCTTGTGACCCAAGACGGGCTCGAGAAACTCGGAGACAGCAACCAGTTCGACCCGGACTTGCCCTATCGCGAGGCCTATTCGAAGATCTGGGGAAAGTGAACCAAACCAGAGTGTCCTTGGCGGCCTACGGGCCGCCAAGCGGCGTAGCACTCTCGAAAGGGCGGAGAAGATAATGTCCGACGTTCCACTCGTCCAAATGCGTGGGATCACCAAACGCTTCGGCGGCGTCACTGCGCTATCGAATGTTGATCTCGAAGCCTATGCAGGGGAAGTGCTCGCCATCGTTGGAGACAACGGAGCGGGAAAATCGACCCTGATCAAGATCCTTACTGGTGTCTATCAGCCCACCGAAGGCACCATGTTTCTTGCGGGCAAGCCAATCTCGTTCAACGGCCATGCCGATGCGATAGAAAGCGGGATTGACGCTGTATATCAAACACTTGCACTGGCCGACCATCTTGACCCGGCTGCAAACATGTTTCTTGGCAACGAGTTGACCAAGAAGGTCATGGGTATCACGGTTCTTGATAACGCAAGAATGCGATCCGAGACCGAACGCGTGCTCATGGAGCGGCTCGGCGTGAAGCTCAAGTCTCTTGATGCGGCCACTGAGAGCTTGTCTGGCGGTCAGCGTCAGGCGGTTGCGATTGCCCGAGCCGTGTATCACGAGGATCTCCGAGTTCTTGTCATGGACGAGCCCACGGCTGCGCTTGGTCCTCAGGAGACGGCCCGGACCCTGAAGCTCATCGAAGCGCTCAAGGCTCAGGGTCTCGCGATCATTCTGATCAGCCATTCCCTGGACGATGTGTTTCAAGTCTCCGACCGAATTCACGTCCAGCGGCGTGGTCGCAGGGTTGGCGTGGTCAAAACAGCGGATACCAACGATCAGGAAGTCCTTGGAATGATCGTCGGCGCAACGGAGGACGCTTAGATGGCAACGACCGACGCACATGGGCCAACGCCGCTCAATGAGCGACTAGAGCCCTATCTGGCCATCATTGGGCCAATGGTGATGATCCTCGCAGTTCTGCTCTTCATGGGAATCGCCGAGCCAGCCCGATATTTCCGCTGGTCAAATCTCAACCTGATCCTCTTGGATGCGGCGCTCTACATGCCGATGGCGATGGCGATGACCTTCGTGATCACCCAGCGCGGGATCGATCTATCTATCGGCTCAATCGCTGCCTTGTCTGGCATCCTGATGGCCTTTTTGATCAAGCAATACGGGTTTTCCGCATATATCGCCTTTCCCATCGCCATCATGCTGGGCGCCTTGATGGGTCTGATCAACGGGCTCATCATAACCCGGTTTCAGGTGCCGGATCTGATTGGGACGCTTGCGATGGATCTCGTCTACAGGGGCTTCGCGCTGGTCATCGCCAAGGGGCTTGTTCTGGCGCGCTTTCCGGATCTGATTACCGATATCGGTCGTGGCCAGATCCCCGGATTTGTTCCTGTTCCGGTGGTGATCGGCATTGCCACGATGATCGGCGGCTTTCTTCTGCTGCGGCGGAGTTACTTTGGGCGCTACACGATTGCGATAGGCTCGAACCCCGAGGCCGCTGAACTCACCGGGATCGCGGTAAACCGCCATAAAGTGTACGCATATGTGCTGTGCGGAGCTTGCGCCGCGCTGGCGGGCGTGATGCTGACGGGCAAACTCAATGCAATCCAAGCCACTTCCGCCCCCTACTTCAACTTGCATGTGATTGCAGCCGTGGTCGTGGGCGGCACATCGCTTTTCGGTGGTCGGGCATCGATGATTGGCTCGTTCGCGGGTGTGTTGCTTTTGTCGATGATGATCAACGCGCTGGTGACGCTGAGGATTGAGTTCTTCTGGCAGTCCGTCGCCTCGGGCGTCGTGATCGTGTCCTCCGTGGCACTTTATACCTGGATGCAGAAGAAAGATCGGGATGGCTCCGGCGGTTTGATCGCGGGGCTTAAGACGCCCGAAGGCGTCAGAATGATGCGCTTTTCCGCCGTCATCATTGGCGCCCTGATCTTGCTTCTGGCCATCGGTGGAATTCTTGCTGGAGATCCGCAAGCAAGCGGCTAGCGGGCCAAACATAGGGCGTGCGGGCGCTGCTTGCTCGCCCGAAATCAACTTAAGTGGAGGAGACCAATGAAACTACTGACAACGACACTTCTCACGGCGGCGGTGGCCGCGGGGACCAGCGTATGGGCCGATGGGCATCTGCCGCTGAAAGAATTGCCGGGCATTGAGGACCGGGACTACTGGGTGCCGGACGAAGTCAATGCCGATGGCAAGCTCGGTGCTCTGCAAGAGGTGGTGGGCTCCGACGCGGTGGCCTATAGCGGCTCGCAGGACGGTCCGATCCAAATCGCGCTGATTTATCCCTCCGCGGACACCTCTGATTTCTGGGCGCGCAATTACCTCGCAATGACCAAGCGCCTTGAACAGCTGGGCATCGAGTACGAGACGACGGAGTTCGCAAGCCGCCAGATCGAACACTCGCTGCAATCAACCTATGCAAATCAGGTAGAACAGGACGCCGATCTTTACGACTATGTGATCTTTGGTCCGTCCGAACTGGCGATCCAGGCGGACAATATCTCTAAACTCGCCGGAAACGACGGGTTCTCCACCTATGTCTGGGCATTTCATACGCCGCTGAAGTATCTGGAGAACCAGCCTGACGCCTGGTTCGATTTCTCATCGGCCGCCGGTGCTCTCACCATGTGCGACTACATGCTCGGGCGTCTGGGAAATGATGTTACCATGGCGATGAACCGGGGGATTCCTGGGATCACCGACAACCAGCGCTCCGGAGACTTCAAGGCATGTGTCGAAGAGAAGGGAAACTGGACGACAGCTTACGAGCATTACGGAGAGTATCAGCGGGAAGGTGGATTTGAAGGAACGACGCTGATCATGCAGGCCTATCCCGAAGCCACGATCATCCACAACGCGAACACCGCCATGGCCATGGGGTCCGTGGAGGCGCAGGTTGCGCTTGGCAAGGAGACCGAGATCTTTTCGACTGGTTGGGGCGGTACGGGTCTCGAACTCGACGCGATCCGCGCCGGGACGCTTGACGCCACGCCAATGAGAATGGGGGATGATGTGGGAGCCGCCACGGCGGAGGCGATCAAGGCTGACCTCGAGGGGCGCGCCGAGGAGTTGCCAATGGTGTTCCTCGGACGGATCACCGTCGCCCACGACCAAATGACTGCAGAAGAACTTGATGCGCTTCAGCAAGAAGCCTTCCGGTTCTCGGGGGTAGGCGCTCTTGAGCGCTAACGTGAGACATTGCGCCAGCCCATAGGGCTGGCGCGCCCAAACCCGTCTGCTTTGGGGCCCTAAACTGCGAGCATAGGCCCAGCCCCTCGCGGCGTGGCAACCGCAAGGGTCGGTACGGCTCATTGTTTCAGCGCACGGCAAGCCTTTTGCCGCGCGTCGCCAGCTGGTGGGCCGCGTAAAGCAACTGAGCTTAATCGACCGGGCCACATGAGGCCTGCCGTTGCTTGGTCACCCTTGCGGAGCAAAAGGCCACATAACAACCTATTCCTTGACGCCTCGCCTGTTGCAATCACATAGGAATATCCCCGGTTTTGCAAAGCAGAAGTGTCACCGTGAATTGGTCTTCCCCCACTGTTGTAGTCCTCCGCTATGTTTAGGAGAACGGCGGAAATACATGGCCAACAAGCGACCCAAGCCCG
>JBCCKB010000118.1:0-9299 GCA_039027595.1 Pseudomonadota bacterium
GGAAAGCCCATCGCCGCCGCCCTCCCCGGCACCGCGCTCGGGATCGGCTACGAGCTCCCGCTCGTCTGCCACCGGATCTTTGTCGCCGACAACCCCAAGGCCAAGATCGGCCTGCCGGAAATCATGGTCGGCATTTTCCCCGGCCTCGGTGGGACCACGCGGCTTGTCCGCAAGATGGGCGCCATGGCGGCCTCGCCCTATCTCCTGGAAGGCAAGCAACTGAACCCCGCAAAGGCGAAGGGTGCGGGGCTTGTGGACGAGGTGGTGCCTGCGGGTGAACTCCTCGACCGTGCCAAGGCCTGGGTCCTTGAGGCGAAGGACGCAGACATCGTCAAACCCTGGGACGCCAAGGGCTACAAGATGCCCGGCGGCGCCCCGTACCAACCCGCGGGCTTCATGACCTATGTGGGCGCCTCCGCCATGGTCCATGGCAAGACCCAAGGGGTTTACCCGGCCGCGAAGGCGCTCCTCTCGGCGGCCTATGAAGGCGCGCAGGTGCCCTTCGACACCGCGCTTAAGATCGAGGCGCGTTGGTTCACCTCCGTCCTGATGAACCCCTCTTCATCGGCGATGATCCGGTCCCTCTTCATCAACAAGGAGGCGCTCGAGAAAGGCGCGAACCGCCCGGCGGTTGACGACCAGAAGGTCAGGAAAGTCGGTGTCCTCGGCGCGGGGATGATGGGCGCAGGCATCGCCTATGTCTCCGCCAATGCCGGGATCGAAGTGGTTCTCATCGACCAGGCCCAGGAGGCCGCCGACAAGGGCAAGGCCTATTCCGAGGGCATCCTCGACAAGGGCATCTCTCGGAAACGCGTGACAGAGGAGAAGAAGGCGGAAGTCCTCTCCCGCATCACCGCCACCACCGACTACGCGGCGCTTGCAGGCGCCGACCTCATCGTCGAGGCGGTCTTCGAAGACCCTGGCATCAAGGCCGAGGTCACCAAGGCCGCCGAGGCTGCCGCAGGCGCAGACGTCATCTTCGCCACCAACACCTCGACGCTCCCGATCACGGATCTTTCCAAGGCCAGCGGCAACCCCGAACAGTTCATCGGCATCCACTTCTTCTCGCCCGTGGACAAGATGCTCCTCGTCGAGATCATCAAGGGCACGGCGACCGGCGACCGCGCCGTCGCCAAGGCGCTCGACTTCGTCCGCCAGATCCGCAAGACTCCGATCGTCGTCAATGACGCACGCTTCTTCTATGCCAACCGCTGCATCATCCCCTACCTCAACGAGGGGATCCGCATGGTTGGCGAAGGCGTGGAACCCGCGCTTGTGGAAAACGCCGCGAAACAGGTGGGGATGCCTCTCGGGCCCCTCCAGCTCGTGGACGAAACCTCGATCGATTTGGGCGTCAAGATCGCCAAGGCCACGAAGGCCGCCATGGGCGACGCCTACCCCGACAGGGCGGTGGACGACGTGATCTTCTGGCTCGCCGAGGAAGGCCGCATGGGCCGCAAAGCCAAGGCAGGCTTCTACGCCTATGACGACGCCGGCAAACGCGCCGGCCTCTGGGACGGCCTCAGCGCCAAGTTCGCCCCCGCAGACGACCAGCCCGATGTCACCCATGTCCAGCACCGCCTCCTCTTTGCCCAGGTCCTCGAAGCCGTCCGCGCCCTCGAAGACGGCGTCCTCGAGGACATCCGCGAAGGCGATGTGGGCGCCATCCTCGGCTGGGGTTTCGCGCCCTGGTCCGGAGGCCCCTTCTCCTGGCTCGACATCATGGGCGCTGCCCGCGCGGTGGAAATCTGCGAAGCCCTCGAGGCCACCCACGGCCCCCGCTTCACCCCACCCCAACTCCTCCGCGACATGGCCGCTTCGGGTGACACGTTCCTTGGCCGCTTTAGCGCGGCCCCCGACGCCGAGGCCGCCTGATTGAAGGGCCAAGCTTCTTCTCTTTCAAAAATATCCCGGGGGTGCGGGGGCGGAGCCCCCGCACGGTTCGGATCGCGCCAGCGATCCGACACCTCAGAAGGCGTACCCGAAGCGTGCAATATCCTCGGCGCAAAGCTCGGAGACAAGTAGGGCATCCGCCGACGAGTAAACCTCCCGGTACGGGCGCCGATGGAACGCCGCGTTCAACACGGGCACGGGCGCGATCTTGAACCCCAAATGCGCTTCCAGAGGTGCCAAATCGGCGGTCAGGTGCTCCAATCTCACAAACGCGTCGCACATCTCACCCGCGCGTCCCGACACATAGGCACCATAGGTCTCGGCACAAAGCGACGCCCGCGTCGCGTCGGCGTTCAGGAACCCCGAAAAATCGCGCTCCCGTGCCAGCGCCACCGCGGGATGGTCAAAGGATTGTCCCCGCAGCCAACGATAGTAGCTCGCGACCCTCTCCCAAGGGTTGCGCACGAGCGTGAAGACGAAATACGCCGCCATCTCTTCTTCAGAGACGATCCCCAACGCATCCCACAAGGTCATGTGCTTCCACACCCGCCCCTGCGCGCTCAGCCCGTCAAGACGCCCCCGGCGCCGACGCGCCTTGGGGGTATCGCCAATCAGGATATCATCCTTCATGGCCCGCGCCTCGAGAGCCGCCGCCATCGATGTCCCGCCGGTCTTTGGGATATGGACGAAAATATAGCGCCGTCCGCGCGAGATGATCATGGAACCGAACGCTACCCTACCGGCCACGGAGCGCAATGGTCGCGCCTGATCCAATGATCATTGCGATGCCGATCGCCGCAAGGGGGTCCAACCCTTCCCCCCGGAGCACAAACGCCCAAAACGACGCGAACACCAGAAACGAAAACTCAAAGACCGAGACAAACGAAGTTTCCGCCAGCTGATAGGCCCGGATCAGGAGCGACACGCCCACCAGCGCGCCAACCGCCTGCACCGCGACCCAGGAGAGAAACCGAAGATCAAGGGGCGTCCAAAGGCGGGTGACAAACCCGGCTGCGCCATCGGGCGTTGGCAAGGGAGCGATCCAAAGTGCCGCCATTGCGATCACGCCCCACGCAGCGAGACCCAGAAAGCTCCCGGCGAGCAGGACCAGCGTCCCCTCGCCCGCGCAGTATTCCCGCGTCATCACACTGCTGACCGCGTAGAGCAGACCCGCGATCACCGGAACAACGGACACAAGCGTCAGACCCCCCGCATCGGGTTTCAAGACTAGGACCACGCCGAGAAACCCAACCAGGGACGCCAAGATCCTCACAAGACCGATACGCCGGCCGAAGAGCATCACGGAGATGAGCAGCACCCAGATCGGCGATGTGAACAGTCCCGCCGCGACCTCTGCAATCGGCAGAAACGCCAGACAGCCAAAATAAAGCACCATCGAGGCGGACACGAAACCACTGCGCCAAGCAGTTGCGCGCCAAGACACCGGGCGCAACGTCCCAACGCCCACGCGAGAGATCACCCAGATCATCGGCAACGCAAAACTCGTGCGCAGGATATGAAACTGCCACAGGCCGTGGGTTTCCGCGATGATCACCACGAAATTGTCCACGAGACCGATCACCGCCATGGCACCTAGGATGAGGATCGCGGCAAGGATCGGCGTTGTGTCGGTCATGTCGGCATCCAATCCTCTGCGCGACTTCAAAAAACCACTCCTGAGCGCGCACTTCAACGGGACGTAAGCGTGATTGTGAGCGCCGTGCGGCTTGGCTATGGTCACGCCGCGCAAGGGACGAACGTGGATGACGGCGCTCAAGGAATTTCAACGGCTCGAGGCACAGGCCGTCTACAGGCCGGGGCCCGGAGCGCAACGGCGAGAGGTGATCATCTGCCTCGGCGAGGCGACGCTAACGCTCGTTGATCCAAGGGCGTCCGAGATCGCGCACTGGTCGCTGGCCGCCGTTGCGCGGGTCAACCCCGGAAAGCGTCCTGCCATTTTTGCTCCTGGGCAGGATGCGGCCGAAGCCGTGGAAGTAAGCGACGAGACCATGATCGGCGCCATCGAACGAGTGCTGATCGCGGTCGATCGCGCACGGCCTCACCCCGGCCGACTGAGATCGCGGCTCACCGTCTTGGCCACTGTGGCCGTTCTCGGGGCAGCGGTGGCGTGGTTGCCCGATGCGATTTTGCGCTACACCGCATCGGTGGTGCCCTCGCCAACGCGCCAGGAGATTGGCCGCACGCTCATGGACGAGGTCACGCAACTCACGGGACCACCTTGCACCGCGCCCTCGGGTGTCCGGGCGCTCGATGTGTTTCGTGAACGTGTTCTTCCTGACGTGGCGGGCGCGCAGCTCCATGTGGTTCAAGGGGGGGTTGTAGGCGCGGCGCATCTCCCAGGCGGCGTCGTCCTAATTGATCGCCGGGTTGTCGAAGACCATGAAACACCTGAGGTCGCGGCGGGCTTTGTTTTGGCGGAAATGGCCGACACGGAGCGCACAGACCCGCTGCGCGCGCTTCTGGACTATGCGGGGCTTCGCGCTGCGCTCACTCTCATGACCACGGGTCGTTTGCCCGACAGCGCCCTTAAGGGCTATGCCCAGGCGACCCTCGCAATCCCATCCGCAGCGCTCCCAGAGGACCTCCTTCTCGCTCATTTCGCCCAAGCCGGCGTCCCCACGACACCCTATGCGAAAGCCATCGACATGACCGGGGAACAAACGCTGGCCCTGATCGAGGCCGATCCAATGGCGGACGCACCGATCGCCCCCATCCTAAGTGATGATGCTTGGATCGCGCTCCAGGGGATTTGCGAACGATCTTGACTGCGCTCGCAGGTCTCGGCGCAGGCTCGCGCCCTATTTCGTTCCAAACATCCGGTCTCCAGCATCGCCGAGCCCGGGAACGATGTAGCCCTTTTCATTCAGCTTCTCATCAAGCGCCGCCGTAACGACGGGAACATCTGGATGCGCCGCCTTCATCCGGGCGACGCCTTCGGGCGCCGCGAGCAGGCACAGAAACCGGATATCGTCGGCACCATGTTCCTTGATGAGATCCACCGCCGCAGCCGAAGAGTTCCCGGTCGCGAGCATTGGGTCGACCGCGATGACCAAGCGCTCGGAGAGCTCCCCCGGGAGTTTGCAGTAGTACTGCACCGGCTCAAGCGTCGCCTCATCGCGGTAAAGCCCCACAAAGCCTACCCTTGCCGACGGGATCAGATCCAGCATCCCGTCGAGAAGACCGTTTCCGGCGCGCAGAATCGACACAAGCGCGAGCTTGCGCCCGTCGAGGACCGGGGCTTTCATCCTCATCAGCGGTGTGTCTATGAGCCGCGTTGTCATCGAGAGATTGCGCGTGACTTCGTATGCGAGCAAATGGCTGATTTCGCGCAAGAGCTGGCGGAACACCGCCGTGGGCGTGGCGCGATCGCGCATCAGCGTAAGCTTGTGTTGAATGAGCGGATGGCCAACGACGGTCAGGTGATCATTCATGGGGTCTCCAGTCGTTTCAAGATCGCCGAGCGCGTCTCATCGTCACAAAACGCGGCTTCGGCGGCAGTACGGTTCAGCTCCGCCAAGATCGCGTCCTCCCAGCCGAGATCATCCGCAAGGTGCTGGAACTCAAGCGCCATGTTCGTGTGAAAAAATGGCGGATCATCGGTGGAAACGGTAACCCTGACACCGGCTTCGCGCAGCTTGGAGATGGGGTGCGAGGCCCAGTCGGGGTAGATGCCCAGGGCAATGTTCGATCCTGGACAGGTTTCTAAAACGATCCGCTCCTCGGCTAGTCGCTCAAGAAGAGCGGGGTCCTCAACCGCCCTTACACCGTGGCCTATCCGCTCGACCCCAAGCGCCAGCGCGTTGACGATGCTCTCTGGCCCGCGCCACTCTCCCGCATGCGCCGTGAGCCGAAGCCCCGCCTCCCGCGCGCAATCGAATGACCAGGCAAAGTCTTGCGGCTCGCCCGATTTTTCGTCACCCGCAATGCCGAACCCAACAATCCAGTCTCCGGCGGTTTCGGCCGCGCAGAGCGCAACGTCCCGGGCCTTTTCTGGCCCGAAGTGACGGATCGGCGTCACAATGCCCCGAAGCGCGACCTCTGGGACCCCCAACGCCGCCTCTTTGATCGCCTCGACATAGTCGCGCCATGCCGCAATGTCCCTGCCGCCGCAAAAGTCGGGCGACAAAAAGCACTCGGAATAGATGACACCGCTCTCCGCGCTCTCCTCTAGAACCGCTCTGGTCAGGCGCGCATAGTCCTCGGGGCTTCTCAGGACCGAGGTCGCCGCTTCATACACGTCCAGAAAGTGCCAGAAGTCGCGATATGCATAATCTCCATGCTCGTCGAATATGCCAGCGATGTCGGTGGACTTCTCGGCCGCAAGAGTTCGGATGAATACTGGAGGTGCCGCGCCCTCAAGGTGGAGGTGAAGCTCGACCTTTGGCAAGGCTCGCCCACTCATAGGAACCGCCTTCCTGGACCGTGCGGCGGAACGCCCAAGTAGCCCGCAATGCTGGCCGCGACATCGGCGAACCCGACCAATCCGATCTCACCGGTACCATGCCCCGCGACCAAGACGGGAACCCTCTCTCTGGTATGGTCGGTGCCTCTCCATGTTGGGTCATTGCCATGGTCAGCAGTGAAGATCATCAAGTCGCCCTCCCTCATCGCGCCCAAAAATGCGGGTACGAGGGCATCGAACCACTCGAGGGCGCGTGCGTAACCCGCCACGTCGCGCCGATGCCCATAAAGGCTGTCGAACTCGACGAAGTTCGCGAACGTAAGGCTCCCACTTCCCGCATCCTCCAAACATGACATGAGATGGTTCGCGAGTTCAGCATCCGTACCCTTGCGGACATCCGAAATGCCCCTCATCGAGAAAATATCGCCGATCTTGCCCACCGCATGAACGTCCCGGCCCGCGCGGCTCAGCCAATCGCAGAGCGTCGGTTCCGGAGGAGCCACGGCAAAGTCACGGCGGTTGCCCGTCCGCTCGAAGCGACCCGGGCAACCCGAAAACGGTCGGGCAATCACGCGTCCTACGCGCATGGCATGCAGGCTTGGTGCAAGGTCACGGCAAAGCGCCATCAGCCGGTCAAGACCAAAGGCTTGTTCGTGCGCTGCGATCTGTACCACGCTATCTGCCGAGGTATAGCAAATCGGCCAGCCCGTCTCGATATGCCGGATCCCCTCAGCCTCGATGATCTCCGTCCCGCTCGCATGTCGGTTGCCAAGAATGCTCTTGGTTCCGGCCAAGTGGCAGACCCGGTCCACCAGATCATCGGGAAAGGCGGCGTCGGTATCAGGGAACGTGTGCCAGTCCCAAGGAACGGGGACGCCGGCAAGCTCCCAGTGTCCGGATGGCGTGTCTTTTCCCGGAGAGACTTCGGTGGCGGCGCCCCAAAAACCGTCGGGGTCCGCATCGAGCCCCGGTGCGTTCACCCCTGAAGCAAGCCGGATCGCCGCCCCAAGACCCAGGCGGTCGAGATTGGGCAGAGCAAGCGGCCCTTCCCGACCGATATTCGCCTCGCCGGAGGCACAGGCCCTGGCGATATGGGCAAGCGTATTGGCACCTGTGTCTGGGAGCCCGTCGTTAAAGAACCGGTCCGCGTCGGGTGCGCCTCCGCATCCCATCGAGTCCAGGACCACGAGGAATGCACGGGTCATACGGCTATCCTCGCGCGGATCAAGTCGGGGGGCGTCCTTGGTTCCGGCTTAATCCGGATGGCCCTGACAAGCTCCGACGCGGCCCGCGCGGCACTTGCTTCGTCTGCGGCGTGGATGCGCGCCAGAGGTGTTCCCGGGTCCACGGGCTCGCCGATCGCTGGCAGGCCGCTGACCCCAACCCGGACGTCAATCTTCTCGTGGCCCGTCAAGCGGCCACCCCCCAGCTCGATCACGATCTGCCCCAAGGCGCGCCCATCGATCGCCGCCACATGGCCTGCGACGTTCGGAGCGACCTCCTCGATCACCGGAGCCTCGGGAAGGTGGTAGCGCCAGGCATCCGCAAAATCCGAGGGCCCGCCTTGGGCGGCAACAAGCCGTCCAAAGCGCTCAAGGGCCCTCAGGGACACAAGCGCGTCACGCGCGGTCTCCGCCCCCTCGGCCGCCGTTCCAGCAGCACCCGAAAGCGCCAGCACCTCGCCCGCGAGGGCTAACGTCACCTCGACGAGCCGCGAGGGCTTGGGATCGGACAGGGTCGCCATCACCTCGGCCACCTCAACCGCGTTCCCCGCACTTCGTGCGAGCGGCTGGTCCATATCGGTCAGAAGCGCCGATGTCTTGCACCCCGCCCCGTTCGCGGTGGCAACCAGCGCCTCGGCCAACGAACGCGCGTCTTCCTCGCGTTCCATGAACGCGCCCGAACCGCATTTGACGTCTAGCACCAGGGCCTCAAGCCCCGCCGCCAGTTTCTTCGACAGGATCGATGCGGTGATCAAGTCCACTGATTCGACCGTGCCCGTGACGTCACGAACGGCGTAGAGACGACGGTCAGCGGGCGCGAGATCCCGCGTGGCCGCCACGATGGCAGCCCCGACCTCGCGGACGATCCGCCGAAAACTCCGCTCATCCTGGTCCACACGGAACCCCGGAATTGCCTCGAGCTTGTCCAGCGTTCCCCCGGTATGGCCGAGAGCGCGGCCCGAAATCATTGGCACAAAGGCGCCGGTTTCGGCCAAGATCGGCGCCAACAGAAGCGACACACAATCACCCAAGCCTCCGGTCGAGTGCTTGTCGACAATTGGCCCCGGCAGATCCCAGTCAAGCACGCTTCCCGAGGCGCGCATCGCCTGCGTTAACGCCACGCGACCCCGGTCTCCCAGACCGTGGCCGCAGACCGCCATGGCGAATGCCCCAGCTTGCGCATCGGTGACCGCGCCACTGGCCAGACCCTCCGCGAACCAGGCGAGTTCCGCAGCACTTGGCGCCGCTCCATCGCGAAGCTTGATGAGGATCCGGCGCGCGTCCACCTGTCAGGTCCGCGCCATGTGTTCGGGGCCGAAGGCGCCCGGCAGAAGCTCCGCCACTGTCGTCTCGTGCACCAGGCCCTCGACCGTGGCAAGCGTCACGGGCGTGTCGGCGGCCGCGAATTCCGCGAGTTTTTGGCGGCATCCGCCACAAGGCGGAACAGGCGCGGGGCTATCGGCAATCACGGCAATCTCGACAATCGTCGTCTCTCCAGCGGCGACCATGGCGGCAATTGCCCCCGCCTCCGCACAGGTCCCCTCGGGAAAGGCAATATTTTCGACATTGCAGCCCAGGTAGACAGCGCCCGAAGGCGTCCGTATCGCTGCCCCCACCTTGAACCTGGAATAGGGTGCATAGGCACGATCCCGCACGGCGCGGGCCTCGTCGATAAGCGGTATGGAATCCCCGACAGGCACGTAACGGCACTCTGACCCTGTCACGTAATTGCGCCCAGGAGCGGCTTCCCGCTTGCGCCC
>JBCCKB010000119.1:0-9283 GCA_039027595.1 Pseudomonadota bacterium
GCGGTTGTCCGACCGCCGTCCGCTTCAGGCGCTGTTGCCCATTCCACATCAGATTGACCGCTTTGTTCGGCTGCCCGCACCCAAGGGCCGCCAGCGGTTCCTACCGCTCGAGGAGCTGCTCCTTTTGCACCTGGATGTGCTGTTTCCAGGGTATGGATTGGTGGGTGACTGCGCGTTCCGGGTCCTGCGCGACAGCGACCTCGAGGTGGAAGACGAAGCCGAAGACTTGGTGCGCGAGTTCGAAGTTGCCCTAAAGCGTCGCCGCCGAGGCCAGGTGGTGCGTATGAAGATCTCCGCCGGCGCGCCTTCGGACCTCCGCCAGGTAATCCAGGACGAGCTGGAGGTGCAGGACAACGAGGTGATCGAGGTGAACTCGCTCATCGGTATGGCCGATCTGGGGGAACTGGTTCTCGATGAGCGCCCTGATCTCCTTTGGCCCTCGTTCACGCCTCGCGTACCCGAACGCGTCCAAGACTACGAAGGCGACATGTTTGCCGCAATTCGCCAGAAAGACATGTTGCTTCACCACCCCTATGAGACATTCGACATGGTAGTGCGGTTTCTTAAGCAAGCCGCGGCCGATCCGGACGTTGTGGCAATCAAGCAAACCCTCTACCGGACCTCCCGCGACAGCCCGATCGTCGAGGCGCTGTGCGAAGCGGCAGAAGATGGCAAGTCGGTCACGGCGTTTGTGGAACTCAAGGCGCGGTTCGATGAGGCCGCCAATATTCGCCAGTCGCGACGGCTCGAGCGCTCGGGAGCGCATGTGGTCTACGGTTTCATAAATTATAAAACCCATGCCAAGATATCAAAGGTCGTGCGCCGCGAAGCAGGAGAGCTCGTCACCTATACCCACTACGGGACGGGCAACTACCATCCGATCACCGCACGTTTCTATACGGACCTGTCGTTTTTTACCTGCGACGCCGCGCTCGGCCGTGACGCGACGCGGGTCTTTAACTACCTCTCGGGCTACGCCCAGCCGCAGGCACTCGAGAACCTTTCAATTTCGCCGCTGACCCTGAAATCAACTCTTCTCGAACGGATCGCCGAGGAAGCGGAGCACGCGCTAGAAGGGCGCCCGGCGGAAATCTGGGGCAAGATGAACTCACTGATCGAGGAAGACGTGATCGATGCCTTGTACCTCGCGAGCCAAGCGGGGGTGAAGATTAACCTGGTGATCCGGGGGATCTGTGGATTAAGGCCGGGAATCAGAGGGCTAAGTGACAACATCCGGGTCAAATCGATTGTTGGCCGGTTTCTGGAGCACTCGCGGATTGTCTGTTTCGGCGGCGGGGCCGGGCTTCCGTCCAAGTCCGCACGGGTGTACTTCTCGTCCGCGGACTGGATGGGTCGAAACCTCAATCGGCGCGTCGAGACGCTCGTTGAGGTCAAGAACGAGACCGTGAAAAAGCAGATAGTCGGGCAAATCATGTCAGCCAATCTCAAGGACTCAGCGTCAAGCTGGATCCTTGCACCGGATGGCGGCTACGCGAGGCCACCGGCGCCAGAGGCGGGCAACGCCTTTTCGTGCCACCAGTTCTTCATGGAGAACCCGTCGCTGTCGGGTCGCGGCTCGGCCGGAGCCGCCGATGCGCCAACGCTAATTCACTCCCGCGACTGATACTTCTAGATAAGTCCTGAGGCGCGAAACGACGTCTCCGAGCCTTTCCCGATCACCACGTGGTCGTGGATGGTGACACCAATGGCCTCACAGGCCGCGACGATCCTTCGGGTCATCTCGACATCCTCGGGGCTTGGATCCGCGTCTCCCGAGGGATGGTTGTGAACCAGGATCACGGCGGAGGCATTCAACTCAAGGGCGCGCTTGGCCACCTCCCGGGGATAGACGGGGACATGGTCGACGGTGCCAGCCGCTTGCTCTTCATCGGCCATAACGACGTTCTTACGATCGAGAAACAGGATGCGGAACTGCTCGGTCTCGCGATGCGCCATCGAGGTTCGACAATATTCGATCAGATCACTCCACGAAGACACAACATCGCGACGCAAAACCTTGGCCTGCGCCATGCGTCGGGCGATCGCCTCGGCGATCCGCAACTGGAGATAAACCCGAGGATTGGAGCCCTCGATCTGCAAAAGGCGGTGTTCGGATGCGGCGATCACGCCGTTCAGATCACCAAAAGCCGACAGCAACCTCTTGGCCAAGGGCTTTACGTCGATTTTTGGGATCGCATTAAATAGCAGAAGCTCCAGGATCTCGTATTCCGGCATCGCCGTGTGGCCGCCGGAAAGAAACCGGGTGCGCAGCCGCTCACGATGTCCCCAATAATGGGGACGTTTTCGACCATCCGGCCCGTCGACCAGTCCGCCTCCAGCCGCCGCTTCCTTTGAGAGGCGTTGGGTCTCTTGAAACCCGCGCGAAAACGCGGGCACGGCCTCTGTCCCCGTCGGAGGAAGCCGCGCCTCCAGATCGGCGAGGCCGCGTAGGGCGGCCTCAGAGAAGCCCGCGTCGTGAAAGGACCCTCGTCGGTTCCGAAACGGACCCTTCAGAAATCCAAGTGCGCTTCGTTCACCGGTGTTGCTACCTTTCGCCGCCATCGTCAGCCTGTCCATCGCCGTACTACCGCTTCCCCAGGCCCACGCGCCAGGCTGCCGAAACACAGTTAACGGCCGCTTAACAATGGGCCACAAGTCGCGCCGCAAGGTCCATTTTGCAACGACGCGGGTGGTGTACACGCATGGAATATCCAAGCTGCGCCGTTAAGCTGACAATTGACCGGACCGCTCAGGCAGGCCATGGTCGCGCCGCAACTCACCGGAAGCGTGCTTTGGACGGAACATCCGAACACTCCGCGGAAGACTGGGGCCCATTCGGACGGCCAATCTTCGAAGATCCCTCGGCGCGGGCGCTCTCGCGTGTCGGGGTCGTGGATGTGGGGTCAAACTCGGTCCGCCTTGTGGTGTTTGACGGCGCCGCCCGAAGCCCTGCCTTCTTTTACAATGAAAAGATCATGGCCGGTCTCGGTGAGGGTCTGAGCGAAAATGGGCTTCTGTCAAAATCGGGCAAGTCGCGCGCGCTCGCGGCTCTGAAGCGCTTTAAGCTTGTCGCCGATGGGATGGGCATCTCCGAGCTCACGGCGGTGGCAACGGCGGCGATGCGCGAAGCCCGTGACGGCCCGGACTTCCGAGCACAGATCGAAGCGGAAACCGGCATCAAGCTCTATGTTATCGACGGCGAAGAGGAGGCCCGGCTTTCGGCCCAAGGCGTGCTTTTGGGATGGCCCGGCGCAAGAGGCCTCGTCTGTGACATCGGCGGATCGTCCATGGAACTCGCGGTTCTCGAGGATGGTCGTGTCGGACGACGCCTCACCTCACAACTTGGCCCGTTTCGCCTCAAGACCATCAAGGGCGGCAAGCGCGCGTTGCGCAAGCATATCAACACCCTGGTCTCAGACCTCCGCGATGCGATGGGCGTCAAGGATGAACGGCTGTATCTCGTCGGCGGATCCTGGCGAGCGATTGCGCGGATCGACATGGAGCGCCGCGGCTACCCGCTTGCCGTGCTTCATGAATACCGGATGTCGCGAAAGTCCTTGCTCTCGACCATTGACTATATCGCCAGCCAAGACCCCGAAGTGATCCGCGCGCGATGCGGCCTTGGTCAAGCTCGAATGGCGCTTGTCCCGATCGCGGCCGAGGTCTTGCGGAGCATTGTTTCAACCTTCCGCCCGAGCGATATTGCGGTGTCAAGCTACGGAATACGCGAGGGGATGCTCTACGAGCAGATGCCTCAGAAAATCCGCGACCGCGACCCTTTGATCGAAGCGTGCCGCTTCGCGGAGGCGAAGGACGCGCGGATGCCGGGCTTTGGGCGTCAGCTCTACAAATTCATCCGGCCGCTCTTTCGCTCCGCGTCCGAAGCAAGGACGCGCATCATCCATGCCGCATGCCTGTTGAGCGATGTGAGCTGGCGCGCGCATCCTGACTACCGCCATGAGGTGTGTTTCGACTACGCTACTCGGGCCAATCTGGCTGGGCTCACACATCAGGAACGCGTTTTCCTAGGGGTCGCCCTGCTTCACCGTTACAAGAACTCGCGCGCCGGATCTCGGTTCGAACCCGTGTTCGGCCTATTGAGCGAAGACGTCCTCCTTGAGGCGGAAATCGTTGGCAAGGCGCTGCGGTTCGGCTCGATGCTCTCGGTGCAGTCGCCCGAGCTCATGGGCCAGCTTCGCTGGTATCCGCGCAAGAGGATCCTCGAAATGCGTCTTGCCGAGGGCACGGAAGATCTATTTGGCGAGGTGACCGAAGCGCGGTTTCGATCGCTGGCGGTTGCGCTGGGCGCGGACACCCGCGTGATCACGCCCTAAGGTCAACCGCGGGCTCGAGCCCAACCAAAAGAGAGGGAAATGCCGTGAAGGTCGCGTGCTGACACGGCTTAGCGGCGCGAGCAAACGCGTTACAGGCCCCCTCGCTGGTCAAGGGCCTTCGCCAATCTTGGAAGCCGAGCACGCTTAAGGACATCGCGCCGGGTGCCGGCGACACCGGCGGCCCAGGCATCCTTCAGCACATCGGCGATGACCGAACCCACATCCTCGGGGCGAGCGGCGAAGGCTTCGGCGAGCAACCCGTCCGGATCACGCCGCACAATCCCCTCAGCACTCAGAATGCGTGTGGGAAAATCCTTCAGGTTCAGCGTCAAAAGCGCCGCCGCGCCTCCATCAATGGCCGCCGCGAGGACGTGGATGTCGCCGGGATCAGGAAGCCACAGGCGGGCCTCGGTCTCCGCCGAGACCGCCACCTCGGCCTCGGGCCAGAGCGCCTGTACCGCAGCAATTTCGCCGCGAGCCATGTCTTCCTGACCAATTTTCGCCGCCGCGCGCGCCCATTCCTCAAGGATCCGCGCCGACCAGAGCGGCGTGAATTCCCCCGTGGCCGCCACGCCCAACAAAACCTGGCGAAGGATCGTGGGATAGAGCGCACACGCGTCGATGAGCAATCTCAAGGCAGAAGCCGCAAAAAGAGCGCCTTGAGGTAGCCCGTTTGAGCCAGATGCGGATGCTGCGGATGATCGGGACCCGCAGTTCCGGTCGCCAGGATCTGCGCCGCCCGTCCGGCCCGTCCGACACCTCGGAGCGACGCCGATCTAAACGCTTCGAGATCGACCGCGTGGGAACATGAGCATAGCACGAGCACCCCGCCGTTGGACACGAGCGGCGCAGCCAAGCGCGCCAGCCTTTCATAGGCGCGCAAACCGGCATTCAATGCTGTCTTCGCGGGTGCGAACGCTGGGGGATCACAGATCACGGTATCGTACCGCGCGCCCTCCGCGCCCAAGGCTTCGAGCAGCTCGAATGCGTCCCCCTGACGGGTTTCGAAGCGGTCCGCTACGCCTGACTTCCGGGCGCCATCATTGGCAAGTTGTAAGGCGTCGCGGGAGGCATCGACGGCGACCGCATGCACCGCTCCGGCCGCCAGGGCAGCAAGGGAGAACCCTCCCACATGGGCGAACATGTCAAGCACGGTTCCACCTCGCGCCAATTTTGCCGCCAGAGCATGGTTGGGGCGCTGATCGTAGAAAAGCCCAGTTTTTTGCCCGTGCAAGAGATCGGCTTGGTAGATGGCACCATTCATTGGGACATCGAGCGGTCCGCTCATGCGACCCCGAACAACGGCGCTCAGCGCGTCCAGCCCTTCGAGGCCTCTGGTGCGGCCGCTGGAATTCTTGACGATGACCGACACGGATGTGACGGCTGCAAGCGCGGACGAAAGCTGCTCCCAATGCCGCTCGGCCCAGGCTGCATTGGGTTGGACGACGGCGGCATCTCCAAAACGGTCGATCACGACCCCCGGCAGACCATCACCCTCTGCGTGGACCAAGCGGTAGTACGGACTGTCGTAAAGACGCGACCGCAGCGCCAGAGCGGAGTGAAACCGCGCGCGGAACCAGGCCTCGTCAATCACCGCCTCGGGGTCCGCGTCGAGAACCCGCGCGGCGATCTTGGATCCGGGATTGATGCCAATGGTGGCCAACGGGCGTCGTTCAGCGTCGAGGAGCGTGGCGATTGAGCCGGGCTCTATTGCTTTTGTGCGCCTATCGAGCACGAGTTGATTGGCATAGGCCCAGGGTACGCCCCGGCGAAAGGGCTTTGGATCGGTTTTCGGCAGTAGCCGAACGATGGGACGCTCATAGGATGGCATGTTGAGCGGAGGCCTACCCGATCAACACCGGTTCTGAAAGCGCCGCCGTTTTTTGGCGCGTCCTGCCGTCCCGGTTGCGCCCGGGATGGCCTACAGGGCCACGGGTGTGTTCTGGGCGCTTAGGTGGTGCGAGTGGGCGCCTGGCGGTGGAACACGCCCATTGTCCACTTGCGAATCGACCGCACACCGGAGGCGATGGCGCGTGCGCGCAACCGGCGGGCTTCAAGCTCGATTGCGCGTTGGTCGATATCCTTGATGTCAAAATCACTGCTCATTGGGGTGTCCTTCAAAAACCGTGGGTTCCCCCTTGCTTGAGGAGGTAATGCCATCCCGTTGGCGCTACCAATTCCGATTGCGAAGACCCGCCATGCGCCGGTCGCAACGGCCGGACGTAACTTTCCCCTGGAATAGTTAGCGCTAACAGTCTATCTTCGCTGCCAATGCAGCATGCCGCCACAGAAGGACCTTGGACATGGCGCATGACACTCTGGTCCGAGTGACCGAGCGGGTCGCCGAACGATCTTCGAAAACCCGAAGGGACTATCTCGATCGCATGTCACGAGCGGCGGATGAGGGCCCGAGACGCGCGCATCTCACATGCGGCAATCAGGCCCATGCTTTCGCGGCCATGGGGGGTGACAAGGACCGCCTTGTCGAAGGCCGGAGCGCGAATATCGGGATAGTGTCGGCCTACAACGATATGCTTTCGGCGCATCAGCCCTTTGAGACCTATCCCGAGACAATTCGCGCGGCCGCCCGCGCCCACGGTGGCACAGCACAAATGGCGGGTGGCGTCCCCGCGATGTGCGACGGGGTCACGCAAGGACAGCCAGGCATGGAGCTGTCGCTGTTTTCCCGCGATGTCATCGCTCTCGCCGCGGGCGTGTCGTTGTCGCACAATACCTTCGATGCGGCGCTCTATCTGGGCGTCTGTGACAAGATCGTCCCGGGGCTTGTCATTGCGGCTGCGACATTTGGATACATCCCGGGCATTTTCGTTCCCGCAGGCCCCATGACGTCGGGCTTGCCGAATGACGAGAAGGCCCAGGTCCGCCAGCAGTTCGCCGCAGGAGAGGTGGGGCGCGACAAACTCCTTGCCGCCGAAATGGCATCGTATCACGGGCCCGGAACATGCACCTTCTACGGAACCGCGAACTCCAACCAGATGCTGATGGAGTTCATGGGGCTCCACCTACCCGGAGCCAGCTTCATCAATCCAGGAACCCCGTTGCGCGACGCGCTCACCGAAGAGGCCGTGCGCCAAGCTCTTTCGATCACAGCACTGGGGAATGACTACCGCCCCGTGGCCGAGATCTTGGACGAAAAGGCGCTGGTCAACGGGATTGTCGGGCTCATGGCCACCGGCGGATCGACCAATCTTGTGATACATCTGCCCGCCATGGCGCGCGCGGCAGGCATCCTGCTCGATATCGAAGATTTCAACGACCTGTCCGACGTCGTACCGCTGATGGCCAAGGTCTATCCGAACGGTCTCGCTGATGTGAACCATTTCCATGCCGCTGGTGGCTTGGCCTACATGATCGGCGATCTCTTGGACCAGGGCTTGCTGCATGAGGACGTCAAGACGGTAAAAGGGGACGGGCTTTCGCTTTACACCGCTGAACCCAAGCTCGACCGGGGCGAGCTTACCTACAGATCGGGCCCGCGCGAGAGCCTCAACACCAAGATCCTCCGCTCCGCGTTGGATCCGTTCCAGACGACCGGAGGGCTCAAGGAACTCAAGGGGAACCTTGGGCGCTCCGTCATGAAAGTCTCCGCGGTCAAGCCAAGTCACCGGGTGGTCGAGGCCCCTGCCCGCATCTTTTCCGACCAGGCCGACGTCAAGGCCGCATTCAGGTTAGGCGAGTTTACTGAGGATACCGTTGTGGTCGTGCGCTTCCAAGGACCCGCGGCCAATGGAATGCCCGAGCTTCACTCGCTCACACCAATCCTCTCCGTGCTTCTTGAGCGCGGTCTCAAGGTGGCCCTGGTCACCGATGGTCGGATGTCGGGGGCAAGCGGTAAAGTTCCGTCGGCAATCCATGTGAGCCCAGAAGCCGCGAAAGGCGGGGCTATCGCAAAGCTCAAGGACGGCGATATCGTTCGCGTCGACGGAAACTCTGGCGTGTTGGAGGTGCTGGAGGACGGCTTTGAGGCGCGGGTCGCTGTCGCCGCCGATCTCTCCGGAAATCGCTTTGGCGTCGGGCGCGAGCTCTTCGATGTCTTCCGGACGAACTGCGGTCTGGCGACATCGGGCGCAGCAGCCGTGGTTTGACGGGGCCCTACGTCAAGATGGCGTCCAGGCCAAAGCGGGGAGACAAAAGATGACACCTAAAGCCGCCAGCCAAGAGACACTCGCGCTTTGCAAATTGGCGCCCGTCATTCCAGTTCTCGTGATCGAAGATCCAGAGCAGGCCTTGCCGCTCGCGCGGGCGCTGATCTCGGGCGGCTTACCTGTGCTGGAAGTGACGCTTAGGACACCCGCGGCGTTTGCGGCCATCGCGGAAATGGCTCTCGCCGACGGAGGGATCGTCGGTGCCGGGACGGTCCTAACCCCAGACGACGTGGTGGCCGCAAAGGACGCGGGGGCACGCTTCGCAGTCTCACCCGGCGCAACGGCCAAGTTGCTTGAAGCCTGCGAGGACGCAGATCTGCCGCTCTTGCCCGGCGCCGCGACCGCCAGCGAGGCGATGGCGCTCTTTGAGCGCGGCTACAGCACCCAAAAGTTCTTTCCAGCAGAGGTCTCGGGCGGAGCGGCCGCGCTCAAGGCCTTTGCCTCCCCGCTTCCAAAAATCGCGTTCTGCCCAACAGGGGGGATCGATCTCGCGAGAGCAGCGGACTATCTGAAGCTGCCAAATTGTCATTGCGTCGGAGGGTCGTGGGTCGCCCCACCAGATGCTGTGGCCGACGGCGATTGGCCCCGGATTGAAGACCTGGCGCGAGAGGCCGCCAAGCTCCAGGAGGGTTGAGGTCATGTTTTGCGAGGGCGATGCGCCATCGGACGCATTTTCCATCACACCACCAGCGGCGCCACGCACTCTCCGATATATACCGGCGACGGGTCGGTTCATCCAACGGGCCGTCACCCGGCGCGCACCGCGCAGGCGCTGAGACTTCA